>NZ_DINY01000035.1:0-94265 GCF_002426075.1 Empedobacter sp. UBA5528
CTACTCGTCTTTCGTATTGCGGTTGCAAATATACGGCTGGATTATTCGTTTTTCCAAACATACTTTACTTTTATTTTACA
The DNA here is from genome assembly GCF_002426075.1 of Empedobacter sp. UBA5528. Lineage (NCBI taxonomy): Bacteria > Pseudomonadati > Bacteroidota > Flavobacteriia > Flavobacteriales > Weeksellaceae > Empedobacter > Empedobacter sp. UBA5528. Next base: position 81 of record NZ_DINY01000035.1, read on the forward strand.
TTCTAATCTTAAGTCGCTGGTACAATGGAAAATATTTTTTGTTTTTTTTAGATATGAGAAGTGAGATACGAGGTTTTAAAAGATAAAAGCCCGTTTTTACCGCAGAAAATGATTAGACGTTTTGCTTTTCTTGAACAAAAGAAAAGCAAAATGGATACTTTTGAAGGAACTACTCGGGAGAAATTCTACGAAGTAGAATCTATTTATAAATAAAAAAAGCTCGAATAAATCGAGCTTCATATAATTATTCATTCCATAATATTATACGAGATGTTCCAAAATTGTATTTAATTCTTGTAATTCGACCAAGAAACCATCGTGTCCAAAAATAGAATCAATTTCGATGAATTTTGCATTTGAAATATGATTCGCTATAAATTTTTGCTCACTTGGCGGAAATAATATATCCGAAGATATACCTATAACTATTGTATTGGATGAAATTTGAGCCAATGATTTCTCTAAAGACTCTCTCTTTCGAGCCAAATTTTGTGAATCCATCGCTTTCGAAAGTGTCCAATATGAATGTGCATTAAATCGATTTGCTAATTTTTCACCTTGATATTTTTGATAAGAAGACGCTTTGAAATCGTTGTAAACAGAATCCTTGTCTTTTTGCTTCTGTTCATATATAATATAGGTACGATAAGACAACATCGCAATTGTACGCGCCGCAATCAATCCATTTCTTCCTCCATCCTCAATTTTATCGTTAAAAGTTGAATCGGCTTCGATAGCCAAACGCTGCGATTCGTTGAACGCAATTCCCCATGGAGAATGTACCGCATTTGTCGCCAACAAAACCAAATTATCCACTTTAACTTGATCAAGTAACGTAAATTCTAACGCTTGTTGACCACCGAGTGAACCACCTATTAATAAATGAATAGTTGAAATTCCTAAATGATCTGCCAACAATTGGTGCGCATTTGCCATATCTTTTATCGTAATTGTAGGAAAATCTCGATAATAAGGCGAATTTGTTTCAGGATTTGTAGACAACGGATTTGTCGTTCCATAATTAGAACCAATCACATTGGCGCAAATAATAAAATGATCTTTTGGATTGAATAATTCATTTTCTCCAAAAAGACCAGCCCACCAATCAAAAACATCCGAGTTTGCCGTTAAAGCATGACAAACCCAGATGATATTATTTTTTTCGGGATTCAACGTTCCCGCTGTATGATAAGCAATGGTTAAATTTTCGAGAATTTGACCATTTTCTAATTGAAATGGCTTTGTATAATTATATTGATAAAAATTCACTGAATTAATTTATAGCTAATAATACTTTGTTTACTTAATTTTATCAAAAGCTCGCTGAAGATCATTTTTGATATCATCAATATATTCAATTCCGACAGAAAGACGCAATAAACCAGGAAAAACTCCAGCAGATTTTTGTTCATCATCGCTCAGTTGTTGATGAGTTGTTGCAGAAGGATGAATAATTAACGATTTTGCATCGCCAACATTTGCCAAATGACTAATCAATTCTAAACTATCAATAAATTGATTCGCTTTGTCTGCATCACCTTTAATTTGGAATGATAAAACAGCTCCGAAACCATTTTTCAAATATTTTTTTGCCAAATGATGACTTGGAGAAGTAATTAATCCAGGATAATTCACTTTTTCAACTTGCGGATGAAGTTCTAACCAACGCGCAATTTCTAACGTATTGTCCAAATGTTTCTGAACTCTTAACGACAACGTCTCTAAACCTTGTAACAATAAAAAAGAATTGAACGGTGAAATTGCTGGACCAAAATCGCGCAAACCTTCGACGCGGGCACGAATAATAAACTGAATATTACCAAAAGGACCATTCACTCCAAAAACATCGGAAAAAACTAAACCATGATAACCTTCTGATGGTTCAGAAAATTGTGGAAATCTACCATTACCCCAATTATAATTTCCACCATCCACGATAACTCCACCGATAGAAGTTCCGTGTCCACCGATCCATTTTGTTGCAGATTCTACGACAACGTTTGCTCCATGCTCTAAAGGTTTGAAAATATAACCGCCCACACCAAACGTATTATCCACAATAAATGGAATGTTATATTTTTGTGCAATTGCAGCGATTGCTTCAAAATCTGGAACATTAAAACTCGGATTTCCTATCGTTTCTGCATAAATCGCTTTTGTATTTTCATCAATTAATGATTCAATTTTTGCTGGATCTGCATCTTCAGCAAAGCGAACATCAACACCTAAACGCTTAAAACCAACTTTGAATTGATTATATGTTCCGCCATAAAGATTAGAAGCCGAAACAAAATTATCTCCTGATTCTAAAATATTATTTAAAGCAATAAATTGTGCCGCTTGTCCCGATGAAACAGCTAATGCCGCAACACCACCTTCCAGCGCAGCAATACGTTTTTCGAAAACGTCAGTTGTTGGATTCTGAATTCTTGTGTAAATATTACCAAATTCTTTCAAAGCAAATAAATTTGCTCCGTGTTCGGCATCATTAAATACATAAGAAGATGTTTGATAAATTGGAACAGCGCGAGAGCCTGTTGATGGGTCTACTTCTTGACCTGCGTGTACTTGTAAAGTATCGAAATGTAATTGTTTTTCTGTTGACATAATAAAATTGTTTTGAATGTGACTACGATTAATAAATAGTAGGGTAGGTTAGTTAGCTAAAATTAGCAGCTGCACATTCGAATTTTACTATTGATACAATTATAGATGCTCTGAAGCAGGACGCCGTGTCCAAAAGAATGTTTTTTAGAATTGTACTTCATCTTTAAAAAAATTATTCATTTCTAACTACACTTTGTAGTTTTATATTTTATGTGAAATTAGAATAATTTTCTAAATAATAAAATTTATAATTAGTTTTTAGAAAATAAATCTATTAAATTGATTTAAAAAGAATATTCATGCCAAAAAGTTAAAAATATTTCTTTCGAAATCTATAAAAAGGATTTAAACAGAATAAAATTTGAAGTAAAAAAGAGAATATTAAGTAGAAAACATAAAAAAAGGAGATCAAAATTGATCTCCTTTTAAGTTTTATGATAAAAAAGTAATTAGTTTGCTAAAACGATTACTTTATTATTGCTCATTTCAATTGTTCCTCCTTTGATATCTAACAATAATGTAGATTCGTTTGATGGAGAAGTGTAAACTTTGCCAGATTGATTATCGAAATCTTCGAAAGTTTTTGTGTGAACTTTAATTTTAATTGTTCCTTCACCTAAAGTTGCAACGATAGGAGCGTGGTTATTTAATAACTGAAATTCACCATCTTTACCTGGTAAAGTAACAGCATCTACTTCTGCATCGAAAACTACGAATTCTGGCGTAATAATTTGTAAGTGCATAATCCTATTGTTTTTAAAAAAAAGAGTACTTAGCAACTTTCAAACAGAAAAGAAACGTAAGCACTCTTTATATGGTTAAATTATATTATTTAGCTTCTGCTAACATTTTTTCTCCAGCTTCAATCGCTTCTTCGATTGTACCACGTAAGTTGAATGCAGCCTCAGGATATTGGTCAACTTCACCATCTAAGATCATGTTGAATCCTTTGATTGTATCTTTGATATCTACTAAAACACCTGGGATACCTGTAAACTGTTCTGCAACGTGGAATGGTTGAGATAAGAAACGTTGGATACGACGTGCACGGTGTACAACTAACTTATCCTCTTCTGATAACTCTTCCATACCTAAAATCGCGATGATATCTTGTAAAGCATTGTAACGTTGTAAGATTTCTTTTACACGTTGTGCTGTTTCGTAATGTTCTTTACCAATAATTGCTGGTGATAAGATACGAGATGTAGAGTTCAATGGATCTACCGCTGGGTAAATACCTAATGAAGCAATTTTACGATCTAATACCGTTGTAGCATCTAAGTGCGCGAAAGTCGTAGCTGGCGCAGGGTCAGTTAAATCATCGGCAGGTACATATACCGCTTGTACAGAAGTAATAGATCCGTTTTTAGTAGATGTAATACGCTCTTGCATAGCACCCATTTCAGTTGCTAATGTTGGCTGATAACCTACGGCTGATGGCATACGTCCTAATAAGGCAGAAACCTCAGAACCTGCTTGTGTAAAACGGAAGATATTATCTACGAAGAATAATACGTCACGTCCTTGACCTTGTCCATCTCCATCACGGAAATATTCAGCTAATGTTAAACCTGTTAAAGCAACACGAGCACGTGCACCTGGAGGTTCATTCATTTGTCCGAAAACGAAAGCTGCTTTAGACTCTTTCATGTTTTCACTGTTTACTTTAGATAAATCCCAAGATCCACCTTCCATAGAGTGCATGAAATCTTCACCGTAATTAATTAATCCAGCTTCAATCATCTCACGCATTAAGTCATTACCTTCACGAGTACGCTCACCAACACCAGCGAATACAGATAAACCTCCGTGTCCTTTTGCGATGTTGTTCATCAACTCCTGAATTAATACTGTTTTACCTACTCCGGCACCACCAAATAAACCAATTTTACCACCTTTTACGTATGGCTCTACTAAGTCAATTACTTTAATACCTGTAAATAAAACTTCTGCAGATGTTGATAATTCTTCGAATTTTGGAGCTGGACGGTGAATAGGTAAACCATTTTCTTTGTCTAAATTCCCTAAACCATCAATAGCATCTCCAACTACATTAAATACACGTCCTTTGATGTTTTCTCCGATAGGAACCATAATTGGTTTTCCTAAAGCGATAACTTCTTGACCTCTTTGTAAACCATCAGAACTATCCATTGCGATACAACGTACAGTATCTTCACCGATGTGTTGCTCAACTTCAAGAATTAATGTTTCTTTTCCTTGACGAGGAACCTCTAATGCATCATAAATATTTGGAAGGCCTTCTGCGTTATCAAAAATAACGTCAATTACAGGTCCAATAACCTGTGCAATCTTACCTTTCTTTTGATTTGCCATTATATGAAATGATTTAGTTTATTTTATTTGGGTGCAAAGGTAAGTTAAAAACATTGTATAATTTATATACTTTTTAAGATTTTTGTCATAATATTTTGATTAGTAATCAGAATATTACAATCAAAGGAAATTAAAAATAGATTTGAAGTTCGATTTGAAAGCCTTAATTTTGTGCAAAATCATTTTTAGTGAACGTTTATCAATCCTTAGAAGAAATCAAACCAATCAAACGTCCTGTCCTTACTTTGGGCATGTTTGATGGTGTGCACATTGGACACCAATCTATTCTAAAACAACTCAATACAATTGCAAAAGAAATTGATGGAAAAAGTGTTTTGATTACTTTTAATCCACATCCTCGAATGGTTTTACAACCAAATTGTGATCTTAAATTTTTGAACACTTTAGAGGAAAAAGAAAATGTTTTGCGTCAATTTGGGTTAGAACATTTGATTATTCAAGCGTTTACAACAGATTTTTCGCAAGTAACTTCTGTCGAATTTGTCAAGAATTTATTGGTTGATAAAATTAATATTGATACGCTAGTGATTGGCTACGATCATCATTTCGGGAAAAATAGAGAAGGAAATTTTGAACAATTACAAGTTCTTTCGAAAAAATATGGTTTCAATTTGATTCAATTGCAAGCTGTCGAAGAAAATGATGTGGCGGTGAGTTCTACAAAAATTAGAAATGCACTTATCGAAGGAAATATCGCGTATGCGAATAAAGCGTTGAACTATCAATATCCGCTTTCTGGAGAAGTTGTTCATGGTGACAAAATTGGTCGTACACTTGGTTTTCCTACCGCTAATTTACAAGTTGATCCCAATAAATTAATTCCAAAAGATGGCGTTTATGCGGTTGATGTTTTTGTGGATGATCAGAAATATTTAGGTTTATTAAGCATCGGATTTAGAGAAACGGTTACCAATTCTCGTGAACATCGAGTAGAAGTGAATATTTTGGATTTTGATCGAGATATTTATGGAGAAACAATTCGCCTTGAATTTTTAGGACATTTGCGAGATGAAAAGAAATTTGATTCGTTAGATGATTTAATCATCGCGATGAATCAAGACAAAGAAAATGCAATAAATTTATATGGAAATAATTAAAAAAAGGTTCGCTAAAAGCGAACCTTTTTTTAATCTCTATTTATTATAATATTTAAATATTTCTTTTTTATTTTTTTCCAAAACTCCCAAAAGCGTCGCATCAACCTTTGGTTCGTTTGTTATTAAAACAATCTTATCATTTACTTTCTCAAATGTAATGACAAGATTATTCGTTGTACTTTCAAACGAAATTTTATCTTTTAATTTCTTTTGTAATTTAAAATTAGTACGTAAAATATCCGATTTTACTGTAAACTTTAAAGGTTTATAAACAATTGCAGATTTGTCAATTACAGATTTTTTTGGCGAAACTTCCATCACCGAAGCTGTTTCTAACGAAGCATTTGCAGCACGTGTTTCTGCAACAACCGTCATTTTCATCACATCAGAAGTATCTTTTAGCTTAGCATTTTGTCTGCTTACACCATTTGCAACTACAATACCAGAAGCTTTTCCAGCTAACTTATCCGAAATAACTGAATCTTTTATAGAACCCAAATTCTGATTACTTGTTTTAGCATATTGTCTTTCTTTTTCTATTGAATCTAAAACCTTAGAACGAGCTTCCATCGCTTGCGGTGCTGATAAAGTAACTGGAGCATTCGATGCAGAAGCATTAGATAATTGAGGAAAATATCCTTCGTCAGCAATTACACTAGCAGAATGTCCTTCAATTACTTTATAAACAGGCTGTTTTGTAACTTTATCATTCTTTACTATTTCTAGAGGTTTTTCCAAATCTTTATCTTTCGATTCCAAAACCACTATTTCTTCTTGTTCAGCAGGCGATTGCTCGATAACTGGGACATTTGTTTTGACAATTTCAAGTGAATTTTCTCTATTTTCAGTATTAATATTCTCGATAAAAAGCACAAAGTAAGGAATCGCAATCAACGCGAAAACGGCAGCAGAAAACCATACACTCGAAACAAATTCGCGAATAGGTTTCTTCTTCTTTTCCTCCTTCTGCAAACCAGATTCAATACGTTTCCACACCAAATCACTCGGCTTTTCGCCGACTGTTTCGCTACTTCTTGATCGAAATAAATCTTCTATTGGATCGTTTGTGTTCACGATAAATTTGATTTTATATTTTCATTCTTACTTAACATATCCTTCAATTTCGTCTTCGCTAAATTAAGTTGCGATTTAGATGTTCCTTCTGTAATGCCCAAACTTTCGGCAATTTCTTTGTGCTTATATCCCTCAATAACGTAAAGGGTAAACACGAGACGACAGCCTTCGGGTAGATAATCGAGGAGTTTCATCACATCATCTTCTTCGATTTGTTGCGAAGCTTCTTGATTAGATGAAATAGAAGAGGAGTAATCGTCTACATTAAGGTGAAAAATTTTATTTTTCCGCAACTCCATCAAACATTCATTAATCATAATTCTTCGCATCCATCCTTCAAAACTTCCTTCGAACGAATAATTTTCAAGATTCTGAAAAATCTTCAAAAAACCTTTTACCAACGCATCTTCCGCTTGTTGTATATCGGTAAAATAACGTTTACAAACCGCAAAAAATCGCGCATCATATTTTTCGTAAAGCAGCCGCTGTGCTTTCGAATCATTGTTGATACAAGCTTTTATGAGTTGTTTTTCGTCCAAAATACTTTTTCTTTCTCAGTGTTTAGATGCGAAAATTACGCTTATGGTTGCTTTGATAGCGTAAAATATTTGTTAAAGTTCTGAAAACTTATTCATTAAACATAAAAAAGTCGCTACAAGAGCGACTTTATATAAGTTTTTAATTGAAAATATTATCCAACTAAATTGTGTTTTACTAGATATTCTGCAATTTGAACCGCATTTGTAGCTGCTCCTTTGCGTAAATTATCCGCAACAATCCAACAATTTAATGCATTTGGTTGAGATAAATCACGACGAATACGACCTACAAAAACATCGTCTTTCCCTTCTGAATAGAAAGCCATTGGATAAGTATTTGTGTCTGGATTATCTTGTACTGTTACACCTTCCTGTTCTGCTAATAATTTGCGAACTTCGGCTAAATCAAAATCATTCTCAAATTCAATATTCACCGACTCCGAATGTCCTCCTTGCACAGGAACACGAACCGCAGTAGCTGTAATATTCATTTCATCCACACGCATAATTTTACGAGGCTCACGAGTCAATTTCAATTCTTCTTTTGTATAACCTGTTTCTTCATCAAACACATCACAATGAGGCAATGCATTTTTGAAAATTTGGTATGGATAAACTTTCGCTACATCACGTCCTTCAATTTCTCCATTCAATTGCTCCACAGCATCTTTACCTGTTCCCGTAACTGATTGATAAGTAGAAACAACTACACGTTTAATTCCGTATTTTTTGTGTAAAGGATTAAGAACCATTACCAATTGAATCGTTGAACAGTTAGGATTTGCGATAATTTTATCATTTGTTGTTAAAATATCTGCATTGATTTCTGGTACAATCAACGGACGATCTGGATCCATTCTCCAAGCCGATGAATTGTCAATTACAGTTGTTCCGACTTCTGCAAACTTAGGCGCCCACTGTTTGGAAGTTTCTCCACCTGCTGAAAAGATTGCGATATCAGCTCGCATTTCTACAGCATCCTGCATTGATACAATTTTGTATTCTTTTCCTTTGTATTCAATAGTTTTTCCTATTGATCTTTCTGATGCTACTGGTATAATTTCAGTGATTGGAAAATTTCTTTCTTCCAAAACTTGGAGCATAACTCTGCCGACCATTCCGGTAGCGCCTACGACTGCTATTCTCATTTGTTTATTAAATAATATATTAAAAAATTTCGAATTGCTAATTTACAGATTATTTTGATACATTTTTCTCTATTTCATAGGTTTAGCAATCAATTTGATATGATATATTTTATGTTATGATGTTAATTCAGGTTTTTAAACTTTTCCTCGAATTAAAATTTATAAAACTCTTTTTTATAAGAATTTTGAACACAAAAAAAGTGGAACAAATTGCTCCACTTTTTAAAATATTTTTGAAATAACCTTCAAATTTAGTCTTAAGCAAACTCGTTGTAAGCTGCTTTTAAATTTTCTGCGATAGCTGCTGCAGAGTGTCCTTCGATGTGGTGACGCTCTAACATATGTACTAATTCACCATCTTTGAATAAAGCAACAGCTGGAGAACTTGGAGGAAATGGAGCAAAAAACTCACGTGCTTTTGCTACAGCATCTTTATCAAATCCTGCGAAAACTGTTGTTAAATGTGTAGGAACTTTATCATTATCTAATGACATTACAACTCCTGGTCTTGCAGCACCTGCAGCACAACCACAAACACTATTTACCATTACCAAAGTTGTTCCTTCTTGTTTGATTGCTGCTTCTACTTGTTCTGGAGTAGTTAAATCTTCAAAACCATTAGAAGTCAACTGAGCCTTCATCGGCATTACTATTTCTGCTGGATACATATTGTTCTTTTTTTGTTTTAAATAAAAATAAATTATTTTCAAAGTTACATAATTCTAAAACTTTTTAGAATACTTACTTTTGCAGTTACAAATTTACGTAGAATTTAGCAATATGAAATTGACTTTTGGTAAGAATGAGAAACTTAAAAGCAGAAAAGCATTCGATGAATTGTTTTCTGATGGAAAAACATTTGTTTCTCATCCGATTAGATTTGTCTACAAAATCAAACCGAAAGCGGATTACAATATAAGAGTAGGAGTAAGTGTTGGAAAGAAAAAATTCAAACACGCGGTTGATCGAAATTTATTGAAACGTCGTGCTAAAGAAGCTTACAGATTGAATAAATTGTTACTTGAACCTAATGAAAATTATTCGGTTGATTTGGTGATGATTTATACTTCTACAAAACATCAACCTTTTGAGGTGATAGAACAATCTGTCAAAACTTTATTAGAAAAATTAAACGAAGCGATACAAACAAAAAAAGATTAATCCTAGGATTAATCTTTTTCATTTATTATAAGTTGTAAAACTGTTTATTTCTTAAGATTTGCTTGCAATCTGAAAAAACTAAAGTATACAGATACTAAAATTAATCCACAAACTGATGCTCCAATTCCTAAAACGCTACGAAAGTTTTCTTCAGCCATAAAACCAGCTTTATAATCCATCTCATATAGGTTGTAACCTAAACCTATCAACAAAACGATTGTCGCGATATAAATATATGTTTTCATTAGATAATGAATTTTTAAATTTTAATTTCATTCATAAACAATGCACCGATATTTGACGTAAATAATTTGATTGCGATTGACAATAAAATTACTCCAAATACTTTTTTCAGTACCGATAAAACGCCAGGTCCCATCCATTTTTCGAGTTTTCCTGCGAATTTCAGCACCAAATATACGATTAACATATTTAATATAATCGCTATCACAATGTTAATATCTGCAAACTGCGAACGAAGCGAAAGTACAGTTGTCAACGATCCCGCACCCGCAACTAACGGAAACGCAATAGGAACGATGGATGCAGAGTTAGATTCGACTCCTTTCTGGATCTCAATTCCTAAAATCATTTCAATAGCGATGATAAAAATCACAAATGCACCAGCCACAGCAAATGACTGAACATCAACACCAACTAATTTCAAAATTTTTGTTCCGAAAAACAAAAACGAAATCATCATAATTCCTGCTGCAATCGAGGCTTTTTCGGACTGAATATGTCCAACTTTGCTCCGAATTCCTACAATAATTGGAATACTTCCTAAAATATCGATAACTGCAAAAAGTACGGCGAAAGTTGTTCCGATTTGATTGAAAGAGAATTTCTGAAAAAATGATATTATATTTTCCATTCGTATTTAGTTATAATTAATTGGTTGATGCAAAAATAGAAGTTTTTATGAACAATTTTTCATAAAAAAGCAATAAATCAATTCTTAATCCAACCAATTCTTAAAATCTGCCACTTTTTCGCGACTCACAATCATATCTTGTTCATTGTAAGTATTCAAAATTATTTTTAATCTTGAATTAGAATACATTGTAATTTCTTTAATCGAATCGATTTGGATGATTTGACTACGATTAATTCTAAAAAACTTTTTCGGGTCGATTTGTTCTTCCACTTTATCCAACGAAAAATCTACCAAATAATTTCGGTTTTCTTTTGTATGAATATACGTTGCTTTGTTTTCGCTAAAAAAACATTCGATATTATCGATTTCTATAATTTTGATTGATGTTCCTATTTTAATCGAAAAACGTTCTTTAAATTTTTCTGTTTGATTATTCGAAAAAAGACTTTTCAATTCATTTAGATTGAAACTTGAAGATGCTTGCTGAAATTGTCTTTCAAATTTTTCAATAGCAAACTTCAATTCCTCTTCATCAACAGGTTTCAACAAATAATCAACCGAGTTTAGTTTAAACGCTTTCAATACATATTCGTCATAAGCAGTCGTAAAAATAATCGCAGACGAAACATCTACTTGATTAAAAATCTCAAATGATAACCCATCTGATAACTGAATATCCAGAAAAATTAAATCAGGATTTGGATTCGTTTTCAACCACGCTACACTTTCTTCTACAGAGTGCAACATTTCGTGTATTTGATAACCCAATTTTTCTACACGTCGCTTTAATAAACGCGCTGCAGGCTTTTCATCTTCTATAATTAGTATTTTCATAGTTTTTTTTAAGTTAATTCACGAATCGGTTTTCTTTCAAAAATTTTGTTCCAAACAAATAATAAAGCAAGTATAATGACAAAAATGATCAATGTTGCAAGATTTGTCTTAGCCATTAAAGCGTGAATTGTAGCTGGAACGATAATCGATTTTGTTCGAATTGTTGAAAAAGTTAATACAAAAGAAAAAACAATGCACAATAACATAAAAATTCCAAAACCTCCAAACTGATCGAAATCTTTAAAAATAAATAAGTGCCAAACTGCCCAAAATATTCCCGTTATAATGCTTTTTATTATCCAAAATATATTGCCTAAAGCATCATTCAAATAACCTCGCCACGTATATTCTTCCATAATATCATAAAGCAACGTAACAGAAATAAAAATCGCTGCCCACAAATGTTTATTAATTCCGTAATCGTTATTTATCCCATAAATTGAATAACCAACGAGTAATATAAATGGAAAAATCAATGTTTTTAAACTTTCTTTTCCTAAAAGAGAAACTTCTTTTTTAACCTTAGAGAATTTATAGAAAAGTAAACTAATCAGAAAAATAATCAACCCATGATTCATATTCCAAGGCAGTTGAAAATCAACTAAACCTCCAAAAATCAATTGTATAAAATTAGGACATTTACGAATCAGAAAAGTTCCTATCAATATCAATCCATAAAAAATGATTATTCTAATCCAATTTGTTTGCTTTATTTGACTTATAAAATTCATTTACTGCCACTTTTTATTTTGCTCTTTCTCCAAGATTTCTTTCGCTTTATTTTCTTCCCAACCAGAACCATACGCAAAAACTTTGACAGCATTTAGCGCAACTCCCAATCCCCAACCTAAAACTGGCCAATAAAACCACCAATGTCCATTACTTGTAACTAAATTCAGAATAAAAAAGAATAAACTCATTACAACATAAGTTCCTAAATGCGCATAAAACTTTTTCAATTCTTTTGCGCGTTCAATTGCACGTAAATAAGCCTGTTGTTCGTCAAAATTTTGTGTATTCATAGTTGTATTTTTTTGTGTTAATATGGGAAGTTCTACACGAAATAGTTGTTCATTTTTTTCGATATTCACTTCTCGATTAGAAATTAATTGATAACGATTAATAATATTTTTCAGTCCAATTCCAGTTGAGTCTTTAATGGTTTCTTTTGGTTGGAAAGAATTTTCAATGATCAAATAATTATCTTTTTTATAAATTTTAATTTTAAGAGGTTTTTGATCAGATACAATATTGTGTTTGATTGTATTTTCTAATAAAATCTGCAAAGAAAGCGGCACAATAAATTCGGTTTCAGAAAAAGTTGTTTGCTCAATTTCGAAATCGATGCTATTTTCAAATCTTAATTTTAGAAGGTTGACATAAGTTTTTGCAAAATTTATTTCTTCTTGAATCGACACAACTTCTTTGTCTTTTTGTTCTAAAACATAACGATAAATCTTGGAAAGCGATGTTGTAAAATCTATCGCATTATCTGGATTTTCTTCGATCAAACCAGTTAAAACATTCAGACTATTAAATAAAAAATGTGGATCTAATTGATTTTTTAAAGTTTCGAATTGTGCTGTTGCTGTTTCCGCTTTTGTTGATTCGATAACAATTTTACGTTCTAATTTATTTTTCTTTCGATCGATAATAAAGAATAAAAACAAAAAGAAAATCGTGATAACTGCAACTAAAAGATAATTTATCGTTTGGTCGTAAAAAATGTCTTTTTGTAAAAGAGTATTAACAAATTTCACGAACACGAAATACAAAACCATTGTATAAAAAATAGAACGTAAAAAATACTTTCTTATCACTTTATCTGGCTTCGGAGAATCTGGAACATCAATTCGATAATCATTAAAAACACTTGTATTTACAAAAGATGCTGCTATACTGAACGAAAAATATCCAATAAAATATTTGATGGCTTCTGGATGAAAAAATTGATTGAATGTTACATTTGGTGACGTAAAAAATATCACACTATAAATCATCACATTTACAACGAACAAAATCAGTAAATTTCGTAGAATCAACTTTTTGTCAGAAACGATAATACCATCTAAAAACTTATAAAATACAAGACCCAAGAATAAAAAATGTAAAGAATATCCTATAACGAGTCCAAATTCAAAACTTGATTTAACAGGTAAAGTAATTTGCTCTTTATCAAAAACAATTACAAAAACAGCAAACGTAAATACTAAAGAAAATAGTCTTAAGTAATTTTTATAATATTTATCCATATCAAGCAATTAAATTAATAAGCCAATAAATAACTTCGTGAATAAATTGTGCAACTAAAGCTATCATTATAGTACGTTTTTACATTCGTTATTCAACAAGGCTTCGGCACGATCTTTTCCCCATTTGGGTTCGTTATTCTTTGGCTTTTCAGCATCAAATAAAGCTAAAGATTTTTTTACATTTTTACAATCTTGTGTAATATCCATTCCACTATATTTTGCAGCATTGATATTGAACTCAGACAAACCTAAAACAGAACGTGGATTAGTAGGGTCTAACATCAACGATTTTTGATAGATTTGTACTACTTCTGGATAATAAATTGCTCCATTTTGCATTGGATTCTGCACAATTTCTGCTGTTAAATACAACGCTTTTAAATTTAGAATTTCTACATTTAATGGATTATTTCTGACTAAATCATCGATTTGAGTTTTTACATTCAAAAGAATTTCTTCATTTTTAGTAATATCTTTTGATTCGAACGTTTTCAAAACTTCAGAAAAAGTCAAGTAATATTTAGGCAACCATTCATTTGGATAATCATTTATTAATTGCTTAAAATTAGCTTCAGAAGAATGATTTCCTTTGTTCCATTCCGTTAAAGTTTTATTCATATCTGATTCAAAATTCTTTTGTGCAAAAGTTGATATAGCGAATAAAATTGAGATTGTTAAGAAAATTGTTTTCATCATTTGTGTTTTTTTATTTGTTGAGTCAAAGTTCTTACAAACACTTCTTGTTTGAAATTATATGTTACCGAATTGTCAATTTTTGAGGATGAGTTGTAAGGACAAAAATAAAAGGGACAACTCAAAACTGAGATTGTCCCTTTTACTATCTAAAAAACTTGAAATTTATTTTCGTAATAATTCTTCGGAAATATTTTGCGTAGCTTCGAAAACTTCTTCTAAATTTTGATGCAAACCACCAAAGGCATATTTAGCTTGTCGTGCGTTGTTCAGCAATAATTTCCATTGTTCTACGGCTAATTCACTAACACCATTTTCGATCAATTTATTTGCAATCACCTCGTCAGAAAAATGAGCTAAATCTGTATTCGTTTTTAATAGCCCGGCATTACACAAAATATTTTCTTGTAATTGATAAAAATCTTTTTGGTCTTCAACATTTATTTTTTGCTTCAATTCATCTAATTCAGCAGAAATTTGACTCGAATTTATCGTTGGTTTTTCAACAAAAGTAAACTTTTGGGTTTCTGTTTTTGGTTGATATGATTCAAAATTATTTTGCTCGTTAAGAGGTTTTATTTTTGGTTCAATTTTTTGTTTTTGTGTCGGGTTATTTTTCTTTCTCATCAAAAATAAACTTCCGGTACTCAATGCAATTACACCACCAGTTAACCACAACCAACCGCTTTTTCCTTCTTTCATATCGTTCGTCATTTCTTCTATTTTATCAGAAATTGTCGAATCTGGTGAATTAGAAGCCACAGCCGTTGCAGAAGAAGTTTTAGAACCTGAAACAGACAAATTAATCGAATCTGATTTCAAGGTTACATATTTCTCTTTAACAGGATCGAAATAACTAAATTCTACAGGCGAAATCGTATATTCTCCTCCAAAATTTGGGACAAGAACTGTTTGCTCAGCAACTTTTCCTTTCATTCCTGTATCATAGGTTTTATATGCATCGCGTTTTTTCGGTGCGAATTTTTCTAAATTTTTTGGCGTCGTAATTTCAGGTAAATTAATCGTATTAAAGTTTCCTGTTCCAATAATTTCAACATCAAAATTCACACTTTCATTGGTTGCAACTTCTTTTTTATCAACCGAAGCGTTCATTTTAAATTGACCAACTGCACCGCTAAAATTCTTTGGCTTTCCTTCTTCTGGAAGTGCTTTTGCATTAATCACAACTGGATTACTACGCACTTCTACAGGTTCCGCACCATACGTTGTTGGCAATACCACATCTACCGAAAACGGATCTATTTCTATCTTTCCTGGTTTTTGAGGAAAAACATAATAACGTGCAATTTCTTCAGAGAAATATTGTTTTCCTCCAACAATTTCTTGCTTGATATTTTCGGGAGAGCTTTTTACAATTTTAGGGCTTAATCCGTCTAAATTTCCTTGACGAAAGTTTTGTTTACGATTAAGATAAGATAAATCTTTTACGTATAATTTTACTGATAAACCAACTTGTTCGTTCACATAAGGATTCGTTTTCGAAACTTTACTTTGTAGAAAAACAGGCTGCGAAGTATTGCTTCTAAAATTGTTGTGCGTCAACCCCGTTCCTTTCACTACAACATCGACAGGTTTTGATTTATAGGTTTTTCCATTAATCACAATTTTAGCAGCTCCAATGCGATATTTACCTTCTTTTTCAGCAACAAAAGCAAGGATAATTCCTTCTTCTATCACTCCTTTTCCATTCACATAAGAAACATTTTGCGAGCGTTGTTCACCTACAATTTGTAATCCATTATGTGGAGGATATTTCATTGGTTGATCAATCGAATAACTATCTGTATTAGATTCGATAAAAAAGCCCACGTTAAATGCTTCTCCTAAACTGACCTGTGTTTTATCTGCATCAGATTTAAAAGAAATTTGTTGTGCTAACGCTGTGATAGACGTTAAGGCAAACACTAAAAAGCTATTTAAAACGCTTGTCGTTGTCATTACCAATCCTTAGATGTTGTTGTTCGTTGTTTTTCTGCTTTTTGTTGAATAATTTTTCGTTGGGTTTTGGCTTCCTGATTTTGCAATGCTTTTAGCAAACCGTCTCCCAAATTATTCTTTGCATTATCTTGTTCTTTTCCGTCTCCATTATTTCCTTGTTTGATTTCTGGAGATTGATTATTTCCTTGTCCTTTATTGTTTCCATTTTCACCACCAGCTTTCGGATTTCCTCCTTGATTTTGCTGTTTCTGCTGATCAGATTGTTGTTGTTGAGATTGATTCTGATTCTGATTTTGCTTTTGGTTATTTTGGTTTTGTTGATTCTGTTTATTTTGCTGCTGTTGTTGTTTTTGCTGATTATTTTGATCTTGTTTGTTTTGATCTTTATTATCCTTATTATTTTGATCTTTTTGTTTCTCACGTTCTTTTTCTAACATTTTTTTTGCTAATGCATAGTTGTAACGTGTTGCATCATCTTTTGGATCATTTCGTAAGGCTTGTTTGTAATTATCAACAGCATTTTGATAATCTTTTTCCTGCATAAAAGCATTTCCTAAATTGTGATAAGCCAAATGTTTATCATTATTCGTTTTAGATACTTCAGCAGAACGTTTGTAATGCGCTATACTTTCTTTGTAACGTTTTTGTTGAAATAAAGCATTTCCTAAATTGTAATTTGCTTTGACAGAAGTTGGATCTTCCATGGTAGCTTTCTTGTAGGCAACTTCTGCATTATCAAATTTTCCTTTTTGATAATACTCGTTTCCTTCAATAATGTAGCTTTTCGCTTTCGATTGACTATAACCAAAAACGGATAAAAGCATTATTCCTAAAAATCCTATTTGTTTTAAAAAGTACATCATTTTACCATACAAACTTACTATTTCTTTTTGTTAAAAATCTTATATTCAGATGTTAATAATTCCACAAAAAGTAAACAAACCGCAACCGCTAAAAACCACTGATAAATATGATTCATATCTCTTGTTGTAGAGTTAGCAATTTCGTTTTTATCTAATCGGGCTTTATACATTGATAATGCGGATAATGCATCTTGCGTATTATCCAAATGAATGTAAGTTCCGTTTGTATCTTGTGCTAATTCGCGAAGATTTTTATCTTCTAATTTTGTAATAACTATAGAACCTGCTTCGTCCTTTTTATAGTCTTCGGCGTAGCCATTATAATACATCGGAATTGGAGCTCCTTTATCTGTTCCAACACCAACTGATACAATATGAATTCCGTTATCTTTTGCTATTTTAGAAGCTTGATTAACTGTATTTTCGTTATCTTCTCCATCCGAAATTAACACAATTAATCTACTTGTATTCGCCGATCCTTTGAATGTTTTTGCAGCTTCCTGAATCGCATTTAAGTAATTTGTTCCTTGACTCGAAATTAACTCAGTATTAACATTTTGCAAATAACTTTCGATTGCAGCATAATCATTTGTCAATGGAGAAATTGTGTAAGCATTCGCTGCAAACGCAACCAAAGAAGCTCGATCTCCGCCTAATTGATGTAATGTTTCTGTGATTAATTTTGTTGCTTTTTCTAAACGAGAAGGAGCGACATCTTGTGCATTCATCGAACTTGATAAATCTAACAAAAAAACCATATCAATTCCTTCGCGTTTTACTTGCACATCTCGTTCACCATAAAGTGGATCCATCAATGCAATGACCATTAAAAATAAAGCCACACAAAATGCAATAATTTTGAAGCCATAACGCTTTGAAGATGTGATTGGAAAAACAAATGGAAATAATTCTTTATCTGCAAATGTTTTCTTTACACGTTCGCGCCATTGAAATACTGTTATCGATAAAAATATAACGATAAACAATAAAATCATCAACCAAATATTATGTAATTCTCCCCACTGCATTAGATTAATTCTTTAAAAACGGTTCTTCGTAAAATGGCTTCTAATACCAAAATGATGAATGCAGGCAATAAGAATCGTGCAAACAATTCGGTATAATTATAATATTTGACTTCGTTAATTTCTGTTTTTTCAAGTTTGTCAATTTCGTCATAAATGTTTTTCAAACTTTCATTGTTTGTTGCACGGAAATATAAACCTCCCGTTTTATCTGCAACTTCTTCTAACAATTTTTCGTCAATTTGTACAGGACGCATCTCAAAAACATAATCACCTAACATATCGTAACCAACAGGCATAGGTGCCATTCCGTTTGTTCCAATACCAATTGTATACACTTTTATTCCTTTCTCTGCTGCAATATCAGCGGCTTGTCTTGGCGAAACATACATTAAATCTCCAGAAGGATTTACACTTTCAACACCATCTGTAATCAAAATAACTACTTTAGATTTTGCCTTACTATTTTTGAGATGATTAACAGCTGTTGCTAAACCAACTCCAATTGCTGTTCCATCAGCCAAACTACCTGAATGTAACATTTCAATTTCTTGCGTCAAAACATCACGATCTGTTGTTAATGGAACACGTGTCAAAGCTTCTCCAGAATATTCGACCAAACCAACTCTGTCCGTTTTTCTTCCAAGTGAAAAGTCTTTTGCAACTTCTTTTAACGCAGTTAAACGATCTGGTTTCAAATCGCGCGCTAACATACTCAACGACGTATCTACAGTCAATAAAATATCAACTCCTTCGTCCGATTTTACTTTTGTTGTAACATCTACATAACGCGGACGAGCCAAGGCAACAATGCACAAAGCCATTGCGATAATTCGCATCAAAAATAAAAGTGGTTTGTACGTCGCTAACGAACTTTTTGCACCTCCAAATGCTTTGAGCGAAGGTAATTTTAAGGATGCTTTTTTCTGGCTCGTTTTGCGAATTTCTCTGAAAATAAAGAAAGGCAAAGCAAGCAATAAGAGTAAGATCCAAGGATTTTGAAACTCAAAATTTAGCATTCCTAATTGTTATTAAACTGTTTATATTTTTCTCCCGTCACTTGATCTTTTTTCAAATCTTCGTTCTCCGGAATTTCTAATGGTTTTACACGATCTACAAATTCATCTACCCAATTTCGGTGCGAAATATTTGTTGGTTCATCAAATTCTTGTTTTGCGAATTTTACCAAATCAGCATCGAACAAAAATTGTTTAAATTTCTGCACATCTTCTGGTAAAACATCTGGTTTTGTCGCAACATATTTTACCAAATCATCCGACAAAATTTCTAATGCCGAAAAGTTATAAATACGTCCTAAATATCGTCTTACAATAAATGATAATTGCGTGTAATATTCTTTTTGTTCACCACGTTTCAAATATTTCTTAGCATCCAAGGCTTTCAGACTTGCTTTCGCTTCGTCATAAGGCGTTTTGTACGAATCTTTGCCAGATAATTTCGATTTTGCGCGAACATATAATACAACCAAAACAATTCCGATAATAAATAAAATCAACGCAATAATGCCGTACAACCAATATTTATTCCAATAATCTCCAATAGAATATTCTTCTTCCATTACAGGTTTTATCGGGAAAATTGCATTTTTCGTTGTATCAACTGCAATATCTTGAATATCAATTTCAAGTTGTTTTGTTGTTAAATCTTTTCCATTTTTCTGAATGATAAATGACGGAATATTAAATTTACCTGCATCATATCCAGTCAATTCTAAATGTTGAACAATTTCAGATTTTCCATCCGTTTTTACAGTGTCAATTTTTTGACCTAAAACTTCGATGTGATGATTAATTGAATCTGAAATCGTAGGAAAAACAACTTTATCTCCTTCTTTGTAATCAATTTTCACTTCATATTGGATTGGCTCGCCAATTTTGATTGTCGTGCGATCTAATTTTGGCGTAATTTCTTGCGCAAACGAAAATTGAAGGATAAAAAAACTTACTAAAAGCAATAAATTCTTCATTAGGCTTTATGACTTTTAAAGTAGTTTAACAATGGGCGAACATAATCTTCGTCGGTACGAATACTGATTGCGCCTGAATGATTTTTTTTGAAAATAGATTGATAACGTTGATCTAAATCGCGATAATATTGCGCATATTGTTGACGCAATTTCTTCGATGAAGTATCAATCAAGCGGATTTCACCTGTTTCGTTATCTTGCACATGAACCAAACCTACATCTGGAAAAGATTGTTCTTTTTCATCATAAACTCTAATTCCAGTCACATCATGTTTTTTTGCCACGATTCGCAATGCTTTTTCATAATCAGACGAATCAATAAAATCTGAAAGAATAAAAACATTTGATTTTCGGCGAACCAAATTCATAAATGTTTCCAAAGTCGCTGCTAAATCAGTTTTCTTGCTTTTTGGCTCATACGAAACAATTTCTCTCACCAAACGCAACACATGTTGTTTTCCTTTTTTGGGTGGAATAAATTTCTCCACTTGATCCGAATATAATATCAAACCAACTTTATCATTATAGGTAATTGCCGAAAAAGCCAATGTAGCGCTCAATTCAGCAATCGTTTCCATTTTAATTTGTTTTCGTGTTCCAAAGTTTTCAGAATTCGAAACATCAACCAATAAAAACATGGTTAATTCTCGTTCTTCTTCAAAAACTTTTACATAAGGTTCGCTGTATCGAGCCGTTTTATTCCAGTCGATATTACGAACGTCATCACCGTATTGATAAGGACGAATTTCACTAAAAATCATACCTCTTCCTTTGAATGAACTGTGATATTCACCCATAAAAAGGTTGCTCGCTTTGCGCTTGCTTTTTAGCTCAATACGTTTTACACGTTTGATGATTTCTTTTGCATCCAAAGTTTAAATGATTTTGAATAGTGGTTTAAGGAACTGGAACAACATTAAGAATATTGTCGATAATTTCTTCTGGCGTAACATTTTCTGCTTCTGCTTCGTAGCTAATTCCGATACGGTGACGCAACACATCTTTTGCCATTGCACGTACATCGTCTGGAATAACATAAGCGCGTTTGCGTAAAAATGCATACACTTTAGAAGCTTGTGCCAAATTGATTGATCCACGAGGTGAAGAACCAAACGAAATCATTGGAACCAATTTTTCTAATCCAACTTTTTCTGGAAAACGAGTTGCGAAAATAATATCCAAAATATATTTTTCAATTTTTTCGTCCATATAAACTTGTTTCACCATTTCGCGCGCATCCAACAATTCTTGAATAGAAATTACTTTCTCAATTTTTGGAAAAGATTGATTAATCGAATTTCTTAAAATCAAACGTTCTGCTTCAAATTCTGGATAAGTAATAACAGTTTTCAACATAAAACG
Organism: Empedobacter sp. UBA5528; assembly: GCF_002426075.1. Classification (NCBI taxonomy): domain Bacteria; kingdom Pseudomonadati; phylum Bacteroidota; class Flavobacteriia; order Flavobacteriales; family Weeksellaceae; genus Empedobacter; species Empedobacter sp. UBA5528. The sequence goes on from NZ_DINY01000035.1 coordinate 21,917, forward strand.
GTCAACTTGCGCTTCTGGCAAAGGATAAGTTCCTTCTTGTTCCACCGGATTTTGAGTTGCCAAAACCAAGAAAGGTTTTTTTAACGGATAGGTTTCATCACCAATTGTTACTTGACGCTCTTGCATTGCTTCTAACAAGGCAGATTGTACTTTTGCAGGCGAACGGTTAATCTCATCAGCTAAAACAAAATTGGCGAATATTGGTCCTTTTTTGATTCTAAAATCGTTTTCTTTTACATTGTAAATAAGTGTTCCCACAACATCGGCAGGTAACAAATCTGGTGTAAATTGTATACGAGAAAAAGATCCATCAACAGCATCAGATAATGTTTTAATCGCTAATGTTTTTGCTAATCCAGGAACACCTTCTAATAAAACGTGTCCATTTCCAAGTAATCCGATTAATAGACTTTCAATCATTTTTTCTTGTCCAATAATCGCTTTATTGATTTCCGATGTCAACCTTGCAATGCTTTCGCTTTTTGCTTCTATTTGTTGGTTTAGTTGTTGTATATCCAAAATTTCGTTGAAATTAATGTTTATATTATTGATTCAAATTTCATCTAAAATTAACAAATACAATTGATTTAGAAATTAAAACTTTCATACAATATTGTTAAACTTTGTTAAGACAAAAGTAGTGTACCAAACGATTTGATTATTGTTTTTAGAAAAATTTATCCAAGACTTACAAACTATTTATAAACAATAAACGTTTCTAAATAATATTTATATTTTTACTGAAATCTATTAAAACTATTATGAAAAACTATTTATTATTAATCATTATTGTATTCGGTTCTAACATTTATGCTCAAAAAGAGAAAGTAAAATCTGGTACTGTTGATTTCTTAAAAGGACAATCTAAAATGAAAGTTATTTTTGACTATTCAAATCTAAAAATTAATGCAGATAGCATTACAGAAGCAGAATATGTTAAAAAAAAGATTGTTGATCTAAATGGCAAAAATGCTGGAAATGGAGATATTTGGAATGATAAATGGACTGGTGCAAAAGAGTCTATCTGGGAACCAAAATTTATGGAGTTATTAACTAAATATGGTGCAAAATCTACTGGAATTTCATTCTCTGAAAACGCTACAGATGCTCCTTACACAATGATTGTTAAAGTTGATTGGATTTATCCAGGTTGGGATGCATTTGTAATGAAACAAGCTGCAAAAGTATCTACTACTATTTCTATTGTTGATTCTAATAATTTTGAAGATAAAAAATTTGTTGTCAATTATAAAGAAGCTCCAGGAACTCAATTCGGTAATAATTATAGTGATGAATCGAGAATTGGAGAAGGATTCGCAAAAACAGCTAAAACTTTTTCTAAAATGTTAGAGAAAAAAATAAAATAATCTTTCAAAAAAATATATCAAAATCCATTCGATAAAGAATGGATTTTTTTATTCAATAAATTTGACAATTTTGTTAAAAACTTTAATAAATCCTTTATTTCACCGCTACTTAACACTCGTTTACCTCAATATTTTTGACGTCTTTTTTTTGTGTTGCAACTTTGTTTCAAGAAAAATGAAAAGAATATAATTCTAACATTTAGTTGTAAACAAAAACATAGATTATGAAAAAAGCATTTTTATTAGCAAATATAATGATGGTTATGGCAGTTTCTGCTCAACAAAGACCACAACAAGGTGAACGATCTGGAAATAGAAAAGAGCAAAGAGAACGTCCGACTGTAGATCAACAATTGAAAAAATTTGATCAATATAATTTGAGTTCTGCTCAAAAGAAAAAAGTAAAATCGTTGTTAGAAAGTAGAGATTCTGACATGAAAAAAGAATTTGCGAACAGAGGCAAAAATACTACTCAAAAAGGAGAAAGAGGTTCTCGACCAGAAAAAGGTACAAACGATTTTGAAACTAAATTAGAGAAAATTTTAGACAAAAATCAGTTCAATCAATACAAACAAGATCGTGAAAAACGTATGAAATCTGATAAATTTAGTATGCACAAAAAACGTGATGCAAAAGGAAATAGACATTCGTCTAAATGTGCATAAAATCATAAAAAATAGGGTTAACCTACAAATTTTGATGGTTAACCTCTATTAATTTAAATTTTGAAAGAATATTTTAAAATTTGTGTGAGTTTAAAAATTATTATTGAATAGCACAATGTGTTATTTCATTTCATAAGTAAGTTTTTTTAAAGTAGTTTTTAAAATTCATTTTCATTCAATTATCAAGTGAAAAGCGAGCCGATTTAGCTCGCTTTTCTTTTTTTATTCTTCTGGCATTGCTTGCCATTTTTTGTAAAAATTGATAATGAAATAAAAACTAATTAAATATAAAATTGGATTGATGTAAAGAAAAATTTCTGCAAATTCTTGTAACATCAATAATTCTTTATTTGTTTGTCTAAACTCATAAATATTCATATGTTTATTTGCTTCATATAGCATTTCTTCACGCAAATCTGTGTAAAAACTAAGCATCACAATTCCAATAAAAATATTGGTCGCAACAAACCAATTAAGATTAACACCTGTCAAAACTTTATATTTTTTGGAACGTAAGCCAATTAGTGTAATCACTATAAATGTAATGTAAAAAACAAATAAAATAATATAAGGTGTGAATTGGGTATAACCAATACTCGCATCGATAGAAATTCCGAAAGCACTTCCTAAAATTGCCAAAATTCCTGCGCCAATTAATGAAATTAACCAAACTTTGAACGAACTAAATCTGAATGTAATAATCAAAACTGTAATGATTAAAGCAATTAATAAATAGTACTGAATATGTTCTAACCAAGTGGAACTATATTTCGAAAACTCAATATTTTCATACACTTTGTTTAAACTTGATTGGTTGATATAATCATTCAATTTTTTATCTACAGTTTGATAAGGATCAATATAATTCAATTTATGATCAATGAAATAATACGGATATTGAGGCAAATAATCAATCCACTTTTTATGTTTGAACTGATACCCAATTTCTTGCTTTTTTAATAAATCGGTATAATTATTCAATAAATTTTCAATTGCTTTTCGATCATTTTTTTGCAACAAAGCAATCCATTGTTCATCGTAAAATTGATGATTTAAAGTAGAATCTTTCGGGTTGTTAAAAGCCAAAACACTATAATTATACAAACTTGCTAAGTTGAAATACGTTTGTGGTTTTTCTGAAGCGTTTACAGGACTTGCATACGAAGCTGAATCTATACCTATTGCAACCGAATCTACAGCTGCTACATCGGGATACGCCGCTTCTTCATAAAGCTGATTTGTAGACGAATTATTCTTTTTTAGAGGTTGATATGTTTGATTAAAATTAATTTTAGAATAACTAAATCTCTCGGGAAAATAATCTCTTAATAAGGTTTCAAACTCAGGATTTCTGAAATACGGCTCCAAAAAAGGATTATACGAATCATGTGGATTTTCTCTTAAATATTCTCTCTCATTTTTTTCATACAATTCTCTTGTTTCTTTCTCCGAAACCAACGAATCAAAAGCTAGAACAGGCAAATTTCTCGAATAATTATCGTAACCAAATTCTGATCGAAGTGTAAAACCTTGTGTTCTGTTGATAATGTCGATATCTTTCAAATACTGTTCTTCACTCATATAATTTGAAACCCGAAATTTAAGACCAGTTTTGAATGAATTTGGCACATAAAACATCAAAAATATAATAAAGAAAACGGCCAGAAATTCTTTGAATAAATAATTTCTTGAGGTTGGATAATTTGATTTGAAACGATTATTTTTAATATAGAAATACAGCCAAATAACGCAAATAATGACACCAATTAATAGGTAATAAATTGCAATTCCTGAGTTGAAAAACACTTCATAAAGTCCAGTTACTTGCAGTTGAGATTTTTTAGTAAAAAATAGAAATCCGTTGATAAATGCAATCAAGTTGAAAACTAAAATCGTCAACAAAATCCAAATAAATTTTAGATTCCAAATCAGCGGATATTTTGTAATTAAAGTTTGATTTATTTTTTTGAACATAGTTGGTTAGTTTTAATTGACAAAAAAGCGACGACTTGATTTCGAAATATCTCGAATGTATTTTATCTTCAATGATGATTTTCCGATTTCGGACAGAATCATATTCATCGAAATTTCATCATCAAAATATGCGATATACGATCCTCCATTAAATTTTATTTGCTTAATTTCGATGTTAGATAAAGCTGTTAATAACTCTTCTTTTGTGTTTTCCACATCAATTTCAACAATCGTAAAATTACCTTCCAAATCATTTGTATCTCCTTGTATTTTAAGCTTTCCTTGCTCTAAAAAGAGAACTTCTGTCGATACTTTTTCAACTTCGTACAATTGTTGAGAACTCAAAATAACACCAAAAGGATTTCGGATTGATTGTGATAAAAATTTCAAATCTTCAAGAATAATTTGTTGTGCCAAAATATCTAAATTAGCCAAAGGCTCATCTAACAACAATACTTTTGGACGACGCAATAACGTTCGCGCGAGCTCGAATCGCATTTTATAACCAGACGACAATTGTCGCCATTGCAAATCCTTGTAAGGCCAAAGCCCCAAACGCGCCAACATAACATTCGCTAATAACCTATTTTCTTCGTTGTAAATATCATAACATGTCAAGGTAAATTGCAGATTTTCCATCAACGTACCATATAAAACTTCGATTCGTTGCGGCACATAAACTAATTTTGTTTTCAGCTCAAAACTAAACGGTTTTGCTTTAGAAAAATGATAAATTATTTCGCCAGAAGTTGGTTTCAATTCACCACAAATTAAACGTAATAAAGTCGTTTTTCCATTTCCATTCTCTCCAACTAATCCAACAACTTCTCGTGATTTCAAATCAAAAGTAATGGGATGGAGTTTAAAATTTCGACGATGATAAGCTTTTTCAACATTGTTGGTTGATATCAATGTTTCTTCTTTCTGAAAGGGAGGAGGAGAAGCTTGTTTTAACTTTTCCACCAATTGTAAAGCCTGCGTTATTTTATTTTCGTTCGTAGAATTTTCGGTGTAATAAAGATCCGAATAGGAGATAATCTCTTTGTAAAAAGATTTCTCACCCAAATCCAACACGCAATCAATTAATCGGCGATAGCCCAAATCAAGATCATTGTGCTGCAAATGATTTTCTACTTCGTTTAGTCGTTGGTTAAATTCATTCATAGATTGATTATTAAATCATTACGAATATAACAATCCTTTTCTATAAATAAAATGGCTAATTGTAGGGAGATTTCAGTTTCAACAATTTTTGATAAACTTTCTTAATTACTTTTTAATTCATTATTTATCAAGTTTTTATAATTAACAATTTTAACTTTATTAAATCAATTTAGTTCTAAAATCATCATTATTCACAAGTTTTAATAAAGTTTATTCATAACTTTTTAATTCATTTATATTGAATAGTTTACTATTAACAATTTGAGTAATTAATCAAGCTATAAACATTCTTTTTATAACTCAGTTGAAAAGTAGTTAATTTATTAAATAACAAGTGATTAATATTAACAATTTTAGAATCATTGAGATTCCTCCTAACGTTGGAATGGCAGAAAATTTGATGCTAAAAAAAAATGTCATTCTGAACGAAACGACAGCAAAGTGAAGAACCTAATCATTAAGATGAGAAGTTGAAATAAATTCAACTCAACAATTAAGACAAAAAAAGTCGAGCAAATGCTCGACTTAATTTTTCTACTATTTTAAGTATTTTTTTCCCTTTCTTATTTTAAAATTGCGGCAACTCCTGGTAATTCTTTACCTTCTAAAGACTCTAACATAGCTCCACCTCCTGTAGAAACGTAGCTCACTTTGTCGTCGTAACCAAATTGTTTTACGAATGCAACAGAATCTCCACCACCAACAAGTGAAAAAGCGCCGTTTGCAGTAGCTTCAGCAATTGCATCACCTAAAGCGATAGTTCCTTTTGCAAAATTTAACATTTCAAAAACACCTAAAGGACCATTCCAAAGAATTGTTTTCGAATTGTTAATTACATCTGCAAAAACTTTTGACGATTTTACACCAACATCCATTCCCATCCAACCATCTGGAATTTGATCAGAAGAAACTGTTTGAGTATTTGCATCATTACTAAAATTATCAGCAATTACATTGTCAACTGGTAAATAAACTTTTACGTTATGTTTTTCACATTCAGCCAAAATTTCTTTCGCTAAATCTAATTTATCATCTTCTACCAACGAATTTCCGATTTTTCCGCCATTTGCTTTTACAAATGTATACGTCATTCCACCACCAATAATCAAGTTATCAATAACTGGTAAAATATTGTTGATAATCGTAATTTTAGAAGATACTTTAGCACCTCCAAGTACCGCTGTTACAGGTTTTTCTCCGTCTGATAACACTTTGTTAATAGCTGTTAATTCTTGTTCCATTAACAAACCAAAACATTTATTTTCTGGAAAAAATTCGGCAATAATTGCAGTCGAAGCATGTGCGCGGTGTGCTGTTCCGAAAGCGTCATTCACATAAATATCTCCAAATTGAGCCAATGCTTTAGCAAAATCTTTATCTCCAGCTTCTTCCTCATTATGGAAACGAACATTCTCCAATAATAAAACTTGGCCTGATTTTAGATTACTAACTTTTTGTTTCGCATCATCGCCAATAACATCATTCGCAACGATCACATCAACACCAAGAATTTCTGAAACTTTTGATGCAATATGTTTTAATGAATATTTATCATTGAATTCGCCTTTAGGACGTCCCAAATGACTCATTAATACAACAGCGCCACCATCTTTCAATATTTTGTCAATCGTTGGTTTTGCAGCTCTAATACGTGTATCATCTGTCACATTTAAATTTTCGTCTTGCGGAACATTGAAGTCAACACGAATCAATGCTTTCTTGTTTTCGAAATTGTAGTCGTTGATTGTTTTCATATTTTGATTTGAAATTTTGAACTACACAAAAGTAATCAAACTTTCATTTTGAGACTTAAAATCATTCAATACAATTTTCAACTATTAACAATTCATAATAATATATATAGTTTAATTAATTTTTAAATTTTAAAAAAAGAAAAAAATGTTACTATTATTAGCACTGTTAATATGTGGATAACTAAAGTGAGATAAATTTTATTTAATAGCAATTAACAAGCTATTATTTGTAATTTTGTTTTGTAATGAAAGAGTTAGATATTCTATCAACAATTTATCATTTTGGTTGATAAACAACTTTTGTTAAAAAGAAGTTTTGTGAAAACTATTCATAACGGTGTGTAAATCTTTTATGCCAAAATGAAAACTTTTACTTGACTTGTATTGATTTATTTCTAATTGATTTTTTGAATCAGATTTCCAAATTTTTCTCTCGAAAAGTTATTAGTTTTATTCAATCATCTTTTAACAAGTTGTTACTTTTACTTAACATTTGATTTACAATTATTTAAACAAAAACAACAAAAACACCTGTTAATTAAATGAAAATTGCAATCGGAGCGGACCATGCTGGGTTCGATTATAAGGAGAAATTAGTACCCTTTTTAACAAGTCAAGGATTTGAGGTTGAGGATTTTGGTACGTTCTCAACAGCGAGTGTTGATTACCCTGATTTTGCACACCCAACGGCACAAGCTGTGGAAGATGGAAAAGCAGATTTCGGAATTTTGATTTGTGGTAGTGCGCAAGGCGTTACAATGACTGCAAATAAACACCAAGGAATTCGTGCTGCATTATGTTGGATGATGGATATTGCCAAGTTAGCTCGTCAACACAATAATGCAAATGTGTTAACTTTACCTGCACGCTTTATTGCGTATGAATATGCAGAAGAAATTGTGAATACATTTTTAGCAACAGAATTTGAAGGTGGTCGTCACCAAGGACGCGTAGATAAAATTGCTTGTTCATACAACGGATAATTTTATACATCTATTATAAGATATAAAATCGGTCAATTCGTTAGAGTTTACCGATTTTTATTTTAAAAATTAAATTTAAAACTATTATAAAGTTTAAATAGTTAAGTATAAACAATATTTTATATTTAAAATTAAATATTTTTAAACCAATTTAAGTCAATAGTATATTTATTGATTTTAGCTGTTCTACTTTTACATCAGTTAAAAAAACAAATCATTTAAAGATTAAAAAGATGAGCAGAGCATTATTACGTAGAGAACAAGCAATCTCTTTTGTAAAAGAAGAATTTTCGAAAGGATTACAAAAAGAATTAAACATTATTCCAGTTTCTGGACCATTGGTAGTTTTGGATGGAACAGGTATTAATGATGATTTGAATAGTATCGAAAGACCTGTAAAATTCCCTATAAAATCTTTGAATGATAAAAATGCGGTAGTTGTACATTCTTTGGCAAAATGGAAACGTATTCGTTTGAAAGAATTAGAAATTGAGCCAGGCGAAGGAATTATAACAGATATGCGCGCTTTGCGTCCAGACGAAGATTATTCGCCAATTCACTCTATTTATGTGGATCAATGGGATTGGGAAAAAGTAATTGTGCCGCAAGATCGCCAATTGGATTATCTTTTTTCGACAGTAAAATCGATTTATGAAGTTATTAAAAAAACGGAGCAAAATGTAGAAGCAAAATATCCACAATTGAAAGCTGTTTTACCAGAACAAATTACATTTATTTCGTCTGAAGATTTATTACAGAAATATCCAACTCTTACGCCGAAAGAAAGAGAAAATGCAATTTGTAAAGAATTTGGAGCTGTTTTTATTTACGGAATTGGAGGAGAATTGAGTAATGGAGAATTACACGATGCACGTGCTGCTGATTATGACGATTGGAGTACAGAAAACAGTGCTGGTTTTAGAGGTCTTAATGGTGATATTTTAGTTTGGAACCCTGTTTTAGAATCTGCTTTCGAGTTATCCTCGATGGGAATTCGTGTAGATAAAGAAGCTTTGACCAAACAATTAGAAATTAGAGATTTTTCGGATCGTAAAAATTTATTATTTCACTCGATGTTGTTAGATGATCAGTTAACAGAATCAATTGGAGGTGGAATTGGACAATCTCGTATGTGTATGTTTATGTTGAAATCTCGACATATTGGCGAAGTACAAGCGAGTATTTGGGACGGAAAAGTAAAAGAAAAATTAAAAGAAGAAAGCATCGAATTATTATAAATGAAAAAGCAGTTTCAAAGTCTTGAAACTGCTTTTTTTGTATTTTATATCGAAATTAACAATGTTTATAACTGTTGATAAAGGTTGTAAATTTATTTTAATTCAGTAACTTAATAAGTGTAATAATTGTTGATTAAGAAATTCTTTCATTTTTCTTCACAATAAAACTATCATAGAATTTTTTGAAACCATGATGATTAATCAAATAGAAATATTTAGGAAATAATCGATTCAATTCGTATTGAATTTGTTTTGGAAATTTAGACTTTCTTAAACTGCGATTAATCTGAATTTGCGTTTCTACTGGAGCTGGTTTAACAAGCGATGGAAGAAGGTTGTAAATTCTTAAATCAAATTCCCAAGCATGCTGCAAATCACAATCAATTGGACGTTGAATCATAGGTAGTGGCGTTTTAATTTTATTCAAAAATTTTTCTGCGGCCTTTCTTGTCCAAATGGCTGCAATTGTTGTGATTGGAATACTCGTTCCACAAGCACCAATAATGTATTTATTATTCACATCAGCAATTTTTATATGTTTTCTTTTTCCGTTAAATAGCTTCAAAACATCCCATTTATGCTTGTTAGAAAGTTCTTCATAATTAGAAAGAGCATTTTCTACAGCAGATTTAAAATCATCAACCAAAATTGCATCATCTTCTATAATCAAAGCAAAATCATTTTCAGAAGCCAAAAAAGTTTCTAGCGTTTTCACATGACTCAAATAACAACCAATTTCTCCAGGAACTAAATCGCGGTCATATTTATTTTTTATTTTATAGGTTGACGAATCCAAAGTTTTGGCATCTACAGCAGAAATTCTTTCGTAAGTAATCTCACATTTTTCGAATTCTTTTTGCATCAATTCAAGCCGATCCGTAGCTCTATCAAGGTTAATCAAGTAAGTTTGATATAATGGTTTAGTTTTCATTCAATTAATTATCAATGCAAAAATAGCTTTTTTGGCTCAATTTTCGCAATAAATCAAAACGTTACAAGTAATCTTATCCTTTCCGTAACATAGAATTGGCTGTAAAATGTTATTTTAGAAAAAGGATATATTACCTTTGCAGTGGTTATGTTGTTTATTAACATCTTATCAATAGTTATTAAAAATAATTTAATAATCAAATAATTAAGATGTTTATTTATTAACTATTTTAAAATAAATCTCGAAAAAAAAAGAAGAGATTTGACAGAAAACAAATTATGCCAAGAAGAAATTTTAAAAATACAAAGGCGAAAAAAGACAAAAACATAACAAAGTTTACGAAGTCTATCATCGAAGTTTTATTTCAAAATCCGAATAAACCTTTAAATTATAAACAAATTGCAGCAGCTTTAAACCTAACAAATCGAATTGATACAGAATTATTGATTAAGAATTTGAATGTTTTATTAGCTGACAAAAAGATTTCTGAAGTAGAAAGAGGAAAATACAAAATCAATGCAACCAATGATTATATGGTTGGGATTGCGGATTTGACTTCTTCGGGAAGCGCTTATATTATGATTGATGGTCTTGAACAAGATGTCTTTGTACAAAAAGGAAAAACGCGAAATGCCTTAATGGGCGATACGGTTCGCGTATATGTTTATCCAAAAAAACATGCCAATCAATCGAGAGCAGAAGGAGAAATTGTAGAAATTATCGAGCGTAATAAAACTGAATTTACAGGTATTTTCGAGTTAGGAAAGAACGGAAATTTTGGTTTTGTAACGATGCAAAATGGTAACCACGATTTCTTTATTCCGAAAGAGAAAATTAAAAATGCTCAACCAGGAGAAAAAGTTGTGGTTCGATTAACAAATTGGCCAGAAGGATCTAATTCACCATTTGGTGAAATCACGCAAGTTTTGGGTAGTCCAGACGATACGGATGTAGAAATTCATGCAATTTTGTTAGAATACGATTTGCCAGCACAATTTCCAGAGGAAGTTGAAGAAGAAGCAAATCAGTTGGATACTTCGATAGATGAAGCTGAAGCTGCTCGTCGTAGAGATATGCGAAATGTAACGACATTTACAATCGACCCGAAAGATGCAAAAGATTTTGATGATGCTTTATCAATACGAAAATTAGAGAATGGAAACTGGGAAATTGGTGTTCACATTGCCGATGTTACACATTATGTTCGTCCAGGTTCGTTGATCGAGCAAGAAGCATACAAGCGTGCAACTTCTGTTTATTTGGTGGATAGAGTAGTGCCAATGTTGCCAGAAGTGTTGTCGAATGTTGCGTGTTCTTTGCGTCCAAACGAAGATAAATATACGTTTTCGGGAGTTTTCGAAATGGATGATAATGCGAAGATTGTAAAAACATGGTTTGGTCGTACTGTTACACATTCGGATAGACGTTTTACATATGAAGAAGCACAAGAAATTATCGAAGGAAAAGATGGCGATTTTAAAGATGAAATCTTGACTTTAGATCGTTTAGCCAAAACAATGCGCCAAAAACGTATGAAATATGGAGCGGTTAATTTTGATAAAGTTGAAGTAAAATTCGATTTAGATCAAGCGCATAATCCACAAGGAATTTTCTTCAAAATTTCGAAAGATTCGAATAAATTGATTGAAGAATTCATGTTATTATGTAACAAAAAAGTTTCAGAATTCATTAGTTTAGATAAACATGGAAAAGAGAATGCGAACACTTATATTTATCGAGTTCACGATGATCCAAATCCAGATAAACTATTAGACTTAAAAAATTTTATTCGTCAATTTGGGTATGAATTAGAGATTGGAGATCGTAAAACAACTATCAATTCTATGAATAAGTTGTTAGCAGAAGTGAAAGGAAAACCAGAAGAAAATATGGTTGAAACTTTGGCAATGCGAACAATGGCGAAAGCAAAATATACAACAGAGAATATAGGACATTACGGTTTAGCGTTCGATTATTACACGCATTTTACATCGCCAATTCGTCGTTATCCAGATATGATGGCGCACCGATTGTTGCAAGATTATTTAGATGATAAAAAATCTCCTGCAGCAGCTGTTTACGAAGATAAAGCAAAACATTGTTCTTCTCGCGAAAAAATTGCTGCAGAAGCAGAAAGAGAGTCAATCAAATATATGCAAGTAAAATACATGGAGCAATTTGTTGGCGAAACTTTTGATGCTTTTATTACAGGTGTACAAGATTATGGAATCTTTGTTGAAATCCCAGAAACGCGTTGCGAAGGTTTGATTCGTTCTCGTGCTATGAAAGGTGATCATTTTGTTTTTGACGAAAAAAATCATGCTTTAATAGGTAAACGCACACGTGTTAAATATCAGTTAGGAAGTCCGGTTAGAATCAAAGTTTTAAATGCTGATTTAATCAAGAAGCAATTAGATTTTGAATTAGTTGATGCTTAAGTTTCATATTTTAGACTTATCTTGCAGACCTTAATTATGTTATGGAAATAATATTTTCGGCCATACTAATAGGTTTTTTGTTAAGTACAATTCTTATTGGACCTGTATTTTTCTTACTTATTGAAACCAGTTTGCGTAGAAGTTGGAAAACCGCTGTAGTCCTAGATTTAGGGGTTATTGCAGCTGATATTTTGTGTATTGCAGCAGCCTATTACGGAAGTAAAGATTTTACAGATTATGTGACCAATCATCCAAAGTTTTACCGCATTTATATCATTGCAGGTTTCTTTGTATTGATTTACGGAATTTTCATGTATTTCTCTAAACCAAAGCTACATATAGAAGGCGAAGCGGGATTTGTAAGCAACAATTATTTGAGAACGTTTATCAATGGATTTATTATGAATTTGTTGAATATCGGTGTCATTGTTTTTTGGTTTGTAATTGTCTCTTCAATTATGATTCAATATCCAAATCCAAGCGATTTTATGCTGTATATGGGCGTTGTTTTGACGACCTATTTTGTAATAGATTTGGGTAAAATATTTTTGGCAGGAAAACTTCAAAAACGTTTTACCGATCAAAAAGTATTTATGGTGCGAAAAGGAGTTGGTATTTGTCTTTTAGTCTTTGGATTAATCATTATCTTAAAAGGTTTCGGATTCTTTAAAGAAATCGATCAAAAAATAGAGAATCAGCTCATTAATCAAGAACAAACAAGTTAGAAATATAAACTCCCATCAAATTTTTTGATGGGAGTTTTTTTATTTCTACTTTATAAAAATAATCTAATTGATTATTGATATCATGAAAAATAAAATAAATAATTAAGTACAAAATAAGGTTGATAATGATGTAATAAAATATGTATTTTAGCATTAATTACAATTCATAAAACCTGTTTTTTTTATTTCTTCTATCAATTTATCAGGATTAGAAACTCTGAAAATTATTTTTGAATCATATTTAGGATTTTTATGAAGAATTTTAATTCCTTTTTCAAAAAAATCGTTAGATGGAATTATATCTATAATATCTTTTTTTAAAAGGATTATTTTAAAGAAAAACAAATAATTTATTATTAACTTATCTTCATAAATATTTATTTGAGCAAGTAAACTTGACATTCTAATAGAGCCTATTATAAGACCTCCCGATTTTGTATAAAGATTGTTCATATTTTTTTAGGTTAAATTATTGATATTGTGAGAGTGAAGTTTTGAATAAATAATTTTACAGTTAGGAATGCTCTGAAAGGCATATTTTATCGTTTTAAACTGCATATCCAAAGCAGACAAATCTTACTTCAATAACGACTTCCCAGAATCCTTATAATTCCATGTTTTTACTTTCATCAAATCAGCAATTGTAGAGGCAATTTGATTGAGATAAGTTTGTTTCTGTTTGAATTTTTTAGGATTAATCCCATTTCCAATCATCAAAATAAAACCTTCGTCTGATCCAGGAATTTCATCATAATGTTCTGGCCATTGTCTTCCATTTCCACGTCCGTGATCAGTTGTTACAATAATAGTTGTTTGATCTTTATAGAATGGATCGCTTTGTACATAATTCCATAATTCCTCAATCATTCTATCATTGCGATTTATTGAAGTAATATATTGATCGTAATCTTCATCATGTCCGTAATCATCAGCTTCTCCATAACCAATAAAAAGTAATTTTGGCTTTTGATTTTTCATCGCTTCTAACGCAAATTCGTGCGTAAAAATATCAAATCTAGTTGCCCACCATTGTTTTGGTGTTTCTAATTGAAAACGTTCGATAAGCAATTCTCGTTCAGATTTGTTTTGATTAAAACTATCTTGATATCCAGCATTTACAAACAATTTAGAACGTTCTTGATTGAAAATATTTGTATACATTCTCCAGCTTCCAAAAGCCATTACCTTATTGTTTAAATTCTTTTGTTGATTTGCAATTTCAAAAACTGAAACATTAGGATTCGGAATATCTTTGTTATTTTTAATTCGCTCATCATCAGCTTTTCCTGTAATAATTTCGTTGTATCCAGGATAAGACCATAATCTTTTGTTGGTCAAATTAACAAAGTTTTGTTCATCACGATTTCCTAAAATAACTCCTTTGTCTTTAATCGTTTTCCACGTAAATGGCATCAATAATTCGCGACGTTTTATAGAATCTTCTGTCCAATATTTTTCATTAGTTTGAACAATAAGTGAGTTGTATTTTTTATCATTTAAAATTGATTTTTCAACTCCTCGGAAAACTTCTTTCCAACGAACACCATCCAGCGTAACCAAAATAACTTTCGGTTCTTGAGCAAATAAAAAATTTGAGAATAAGGCAAGAATAAGAAATGTATACTTCATGTGATTATAATTTCTTATAAAAATAGGAAAAGCATCGATATGATGCTTTTAAAAGTATTATTTTTCTAATTTATCGACGATTTGTTCATAAATATCTTCGGCACTCAAATTTTGAAAATAATCATAATTTTGAAACTTTTTTGGATCTTTTCCAAAGATAGAAGTTGGACGAATTTTCATCGTTTCGTCTTGTATCACATCATTCATAGATTGACCATAACCTAAAAATCCAGCAAATGGATGCGTTCCACCCCAAATAGAAATTGTGCGTGTTCCCATCAACGAAGCTAAATGCATGTTTGCGCTATCCATAGAAATCATTACTTCTAATTTAGCAATTGCTTGTAATTCTTCTTCAAAAGAGATTGTTCCAGCTAAAGATTTGATGTTAGGATTAAAACTTTCCCACGTTTTTAATTCATCAATTTCAATTTTTCCACCGCCAAATAAATAAATTTTGTACCCATTTTCAGCTAATTTCTTCGCAACGATTTTCATCTTTTCGATGGGATACATTTTACTTGTAAAGGCTGCAAAAGGCGCAATTCCAATTGATTTAGATTCTTTAATCGATTTTGGTTCGATTTTATGCTTTAAATTGACGTTAAAACTAAATTGACGCAAAACATCAGCATAGCGCTCAGTTGTTAATTTTAATTGCTTAAAAACGCGATTTTTTTGATTGACTAAAGCTTTTTTCTCCTCACGACCTTTATCTAAAGTAGCCGTTTCTGTTCCGTTAAGTTTGAATAGAGTTGTAATGACTTTTGATCGGATTACGTTGTGAAAATCAGCTACATAATCAAAATTATATTGTTTTAATTCTTTGTATAATTTGAACAAGCTAAAAAAGCTTTTGTAGTCTTTGTTCAAATCAACCGAAATAAATTTGATTTGAGGAAATTGCTTGAAAATATTTCCCATAAAAGGGCGCGAAGCAACATAAACTTCGATGTTAGGATTTTGTTCAATAAACTCTTGTAAAACAGGAGCAATCATTGTAACATCACCCAAAGCAGAAAAACGTAAAACTAATAGTTTTTTATGATTCGTTTTCTCCATTATTCCTATTGTTAATTTCTTTTGCAACCATTTTCATTTGCTTTTCAAATTCTTGCTTAGATGCTTCAAAATATTGATCAGAATTTTCGGCATGTTTTGCAATTTTACGCAACGATTTTCGGTCACTTTTTATGAAAATTTCTCCAATTTTAGACGCTTCTTCAGGTGAAAAACCATATTTTATAAGGATTTGTCTACCAACGTAAACAGATGAGAAAAAGTTTTCTCGATAAACTTCGTCTATACCATCTTTCAAATAATTATACGCATAACTACGATTTTTTGCACGAACAATAATTTCTAAATTCGGAAAGTTTTTACGAACAATATAAACTAATTTTTGATTAATTTCTGGCGGATCCAAAGCAGCTACAAAATATTTTGCATGTTCAGCACCAGCCGATTTTAGTAAGTTAACATTTGTTGCATCGCCATAAAAAACATTAAAACCCTGCTTGCGCATTTTCTCTACACGCTCACTATCATTATCCAAAACAATCGATTTTATTCCAGTGCTTTTCAAGACACGACTAATTGTGTTTCCAAAATCACCAAAACCAGCAATAATTATTTCACCTTCTGCTGAATGTGGATTTATTTTATCGTTTTCAATGATTGTTTTTACTTTTGTTTTTACACCAAAATATTTTAGAATTAATTTTTCATTTAAGACTAAAAGTAATGGTGTTATTACCATTGTTATCGCAGTTGTAGCTAACATCAAATCGTACCATTCTTTATTTAGAATATCTAAATTTCGAGTCAATGATAAGATAACGAAAGCAAATTCTCCGACTTGTGATAAAAGCAAAATGAACAACCATTTTTGATCAAAATCAAATTTATGTTTGATTCCAATAAACCATAAAACCAATGATTTTATTAACATTATTCCAAATGTTAATCCAAGAATCATAAAAGGTTTATCTGCAATTAATTTGAAGTTAATCGTTGATCCAACAGCAATAAAAAAGATTCCTAATAATAATGATTTGAATGGCTCAATGTCACTTTCTAATTGATGTTTATATTCGTTATTCGCCAAAACAACACCAGCAATAAATGCTCCCAAGGCAGGAGAAATTCCAACTTTTTGCATCAAAATTGAAACTCCAATGACTAAAAGTAGGGCAGAAGCGGTGTAAATTTCTCGAACTTGTAATTGTCCAACATACTTGAAATAAGGTGTAATAATGTATTTTGCAATCACATAAATAAATGTAATTGCACCAAGAATAACCAAGGTTTTCATGAACGCTGGTCCACCAACTAACAAACTTTTAGAATCATCTCCAATGGACTGAATCAAGGAATCTCCAACTAAAAGTGGAATAATTGCTAAGATTGGAATTACCATAATATCTTGAAACAACAAAACTGAAAAAGTTGATTTACCTATGTTTGTTTTGGTCAATCCTTTTTCGCTAAGTGTTTGCATAATAATGGCTGTTGAAGACATGGTTATTGCAAAAGCTATAGAAAGAGCCAAAGAAAAATCCATTTTCAAGGCAAATATTCCGACTAAAGTTGCAATAATTATTGTTCCCAAAACTTGCATTCCACCAAGGTTGATGATTTTATTTTTCATCTTCCAGAATTCCTTTGGATCAAGTTCTAATCCGACCAAAAAAAGCATCATAACTACACCAAATTCTGTGGCGTGCATAATGTCTGTACCGTCATTGCCAACAAATTTCAGCAGATAAGGTCCAATTAAAACTCCGGCAATTAAATATCCCAAAACCGAACCCATTCCTAATTTTTTGGAAATAGGAACGCAGATTACAGCGGAAAATAGAAAAATAAATGCTTGGCCTAAAAAGTCGTTCATTATTTTATAAGGTTGATTAGATGATGTGTCTAACTATTATTTTGTTTTGATTGAAATGCAATCGCATAAAATTTGAATTGTTTTATCATCGCTAATAATCCATTTGCACGAGTTGGTGATAAAAATTCTGATAAACCAATTTCGTTGATAAAATCTGTATCCGATTCTAAAATATCTTTTGGCGTTTGATGATTATACATTCTCACCAATAGTGCGGCAATTCCTTTTGGTAAAATAGCATTAGAATCAGCTTTAAATTCGATTGTATTACCATCCAATTCTGCATCTAACCAAACAGAAGATTGACAACCTTTTATGATTTTATCATCTGTTTTTGCTTCTTCTGGTAAATTATTTAAGCTTTTTCCTAACTCGATCAAATATTCGTAGCGTTGTTCCCAATCATCAAAAAATGAGAATTCGTCTACTATTTCGTTTTGAATTTCTTTAATTTTCATATGACAAAGTTAGAAAGTTTTTGATAGTTTTTCCTCAAAAAAAGACGTTAAATAGCTTGATTCTTTTAGATTTCTTATTTTTGTGTTTTGATAAATTTCAATTCCCAAAAAATGAAGTACACTTTCATTGTTAATCCTAATTCAGGAAACGCAAAACACGATATTTCGCTCGATTTTTTACAATCAAAATTTGATTCTTCAGACGAAATCGTTTTGAAAGAAACAGCTTATCAATTTCATGCAAAAGAATTGGTGAAGGAGGCGATTGCAGAAAATTCGGATGTTATTGTTGCATGCGGTGGTGATGGGACAATCAATGAAGTGGCGAGTGCTTTGGTGAAAAAAAATATTCCGTTAGGAATAATTTCTGCTGGATCTGGAAATGGTTTGGCAACAAATCTTAATATTCCGAAAGATGCTAACAAAGCGATTGAAATTATCAAATCAAATGCAGTTCATACGATTGATGTTGGCAGAGTAGAGGACAAGTATTTTTTTAGCAATTTAGGTTTTGGGATTGATGCAGAAGTTATAAAAACATATGAAGAAAATCAAAAGCGTACGATTACTGGATATTTTGATGCATCTGTGAAAACGTTGTTGAATTATAAATCGAAATTGTTTCGTCTTTATATAGATGATGTAATTATTGAGAAAAATTTTTATTATCTATTCTGCTCTAATTCTAACATTGCTGGTTATGGAATCTCTTTTACACCGAAAGCTGATTTGTCTGATGGTGAATTGGATTTATTGATGATAGAAGATTTGGATGTTTTCGAGCAATTTTATTTTTCTGTACTGGTTTTAGCCAAAAAGATTGATTTGTTGGACAAAGCAAAGTATCGAAAAGTGAAAAAGTTCAAGATTGAAAGTTTAGATAACAATCCTATTACGTATCAGCTTGATGGAGAGATTCATAATACCGATTCACTTCAAGTAAAAGTTA
Source organism: Empedobacter sp. UBA5528 (assembly GCF_002426075.1). Classification (NCBI taxonomy): domain Bacteria; kingdom Pseudomonadati; phylum Bacteroidota; class Flavobacteriia; order Flavobacteriales; family Weeksellaceae; genus Empedobacter; species Empedobacter sp. UBA5528. The sequence goes on from NZ_DINY01000035.1 coordinate 41,085, forward strand.
AGGTCATACCAAATGCTTTAAAAATCATTTTTTAAACTTCAATTATTATTTAATTAGCAATATAAATTATACAGTTTCAATAAATTAAAATATTATTAACGTAGTTATAAACGATTTGTTTGTAACCAATTTTATCTTCAATTTTATAATAATACTTGCATTCGTTGTAACTTTGATTAAAATTTTTGCAATGAATACGCCTTATAAAATTTTAGCAATTGATTCTAATCACGAATGTCTAAATAATGGACTTCGTGAAGCAGGGTTTATTGTTGATGAAGATTACACTTCACCCAAAGAAATCATCGAACAAAAGATCAATGAATATGATGGAATGATTGTAAGGAGTAGATTTCCAATTGATAAAGATTTTTTAGCAAAAGCAACGAATTTAAAGTTTATTGGTAGAGTAGGGGCAGGCTTGGAGAATATTGACGAAGAGTTTGCAGCTGATCATAACATTGTTTTATTCAATTCTCCCGAAGGAAACCGAGATTCTGTTGGTGAACATGCGATTGGTATTTTGTTGATGTTGATGCATCATTTGCGCAGAGCTGATAACGAAGTTCGTAATGGAATTTGGAAACGTGAAGAAAATCGTGGTGATGAATTGAAGGGAAAAACGGTTGGAATTATTGGTTATGGAAATATGGGAAATGCTTTTGCGAGACGTTTGCAGGGTTTTGAAGTTAATGTGATTTGTTATGATATTTTGCCAAATAAAGGAAATGAATTTGCGAAGCAAGTTTCGTTAGAAGAAATTTTTGAACAAGCTGATGTTGTAAGTTTACATACGCCGCAAACACCAGAAACGATGCAAATGATTAATGCAGAATTTATTTCTAACTTTAAAAAAACATTTTATTTTGTGAATACAGCGCGTGGTAAATCTGTTGTGACAAAAGATTTGGTTGAAGCAATGAAAACAGGAAAAATTTTAGGAGTAGCTTTAGATGTTTTAGAATTTGAAAAATCGAGTTTTGAGAAATTAGTTGCATCTGATTTACCAGAAGAATTTCAGTATTTAATCCAAGCGGATAATGTTGTTTTGGCGCCACATATTGCAGGTTGGACGCATCAAAGTAAAGTGAAATTAGCAGAGTTTATTCGTGATAAAATAATTGATTGGAAGAATAATCAGTAATGATTAATTGATATAAACTAAAAAGGTTCCGAAACTTCGGAACCTTTTTTCATTTTGTAAGTTTTTTGTAAACTTTATACAAAATAACTGCTACTATAATAACAAGAACGATTTGGAGTAGAATCCAAAGTATAACATTAAATGTTGATTCGCCTGAAATTGATAGCATATATATGTCTCATGTGTTAACTGAATGCTAAAATATAAATTATATTTAACATTTTGTTAATAATTTAAAAAAAGTTTTATTCATCTTCTAGGTGTGTTAATTGATAACTTATCACATGTCAATAGATAAGTTTTTTTTGCACCCTAAATTTGTATAAAAATAAATTACTATGAATTACCAAATATTTAAATCAGAATCAAGAGGTGGAGGAAATCATGGGTGGTTAGACTCTAAACATTCTTACAGTTTTGCAAATTATTACGATCCAGCTCGTATTCATTTTGGAGCTTTGCGTGTCGTAAATGATGATATAATTACCGGAGGAATGGGATTTGGAAAACATCCTCATGATAATATGGAGATTATTACAATTCCTACAAAAGGAGGAATTTCTCACGAAGATTCAATGGGAACTGGTTCTGTAATTGAGTTTGGGGATGTACAAGTAATGAGCGCTGGTACGGGAGTTTTTCATAGTGAAATGAATGCTTATGAAAACCAAGAAGGACATTTTTTTCAGATTTGGATTATTCCAAATAAAATGAATGTTGAGCCTCGTTATCAACAAATTTCTGTTCGTGAAGTAGCAAAAGAAAATGAATTATATCAAGTTCTTTCTCCAAATGCAGATGATCAAGGAGTTTGGATTCATCAAGATGCATGGATTTTTTTAGGAAATTATACAGAAGATAAACAAGAAACATACAAAGTACAAAAAGAAGGAAATGGTGTTTTCTTTATGGTTGTGGAAGGAGAAGTTGAATTTGATGGAAACAAATTAGGACGAAGAGATGTCATCGAGATTAAAGATACAAACGAGTTTTCGTTTAATGTAGCAAAAGATTCTCGCTTGATGTTAATCGAAGTTCCTATGGATATTTAGAATTTTTTTCAAGTTTTAGTTGTTTTATATATAGAGCAGATTTCAGAAATGGAATTTGCTTTTTTTTTGTTAAAAAAATACCATTATCAACACAAGTATTTAGTATATTTACTGCTTATAAAACTTTAACTCAAAACGTATTAATCTATACTATATGAAACGTTTATTCATCATTGCTTCTTTCGCTTTAATGATTATCAGTTGTAAAAATGATAACATTGAAATTGATTCTACATCTGCGCAAACTTTTAGTGAAACGGTAGACAAAATTTCGAAGGCTTTGCCTGTTATGCAACAAGATAAATTTAAGGAAGCTTTACAGATTATTTTCGAGTATAACACAAGTCAATCAATGGATAATGAATCGCGTTGGGGAATTGTGCGTACGTTGTTAGATGGTAAAACAGTAGATGAGGTTTTTGATATTGCTGAAAAAGTCGCGTTACAAAATAAATTTACATGGAATAGAAATCAAGTTCCTTTGGTGAATGGAATTCCAAAATCAGGTGCAATTGAAACTGTAGAAACGCCTGCTGAACCGACTTCTAATGTACAACGTTTCGATTTTAGTTTAAAACAAGATGATAGTGGAATCTCAATTTCTCCTTTTTTCTACAATGCGCAAGGAGAGGAAATTCAGTTGGATAAAGCTGTAACGGCAACGATAGAAGTGTTTAATTCAGGTAGTATTGTGTACACATTTCGTTCTACAATTGATCCAAATTCTATGGATGATTTGTACAGAAAAAATACAATTAATATTAAATATTCGTCATTAGATGCTTCTAAAATTAAGAGTGATCGATTAGATATTTTGGTTCGAATTCCGAATTCTGAACGATATTTAACGAATCGTAAAGCGGTAAAAGTTCCGTTGAATTTAGTTGGTGCTGCTGAGGTTGTAGATTCTCTTTTGGATGAAAGTACGCCTGCACATGTAAGTAAAGAAGCTGGAATGGTAAAATCTCTTTCGAATCGTTTTATGACAAATTTATCAAAGAAAAATTATTCTGGTGCTTTTGCGTTGACAAGAAGTGGCGAATGGAATACTTTCCAAAAATTTTCTTCTGATGAATCAATTAAGAATTTAGAGCAAGCAACAATTAATGATGCAAAAGTTTTGGATGCGGATGAAAAAGTAGCTTTGGTAGAAGTGCAAGCGAACTTAAAAGATCAATCATCTAAGACGTATCAAGTGACTTTAGAAAAGATCAATAATAAATGGTTTGTGGTTAATTTTAAATAATTCTCAAACTTATTAAACATAAAAAAAGCGTTCAGATTCTGAACGCTTTTCTTGTTTTATATTGAAATGAATTATTGTCCGTTAGCTTCTTTAGCAGCGTCCGCTTTCATTTTTTCGTTTGCAGTAATCGCAATTTCTACACGACGGTTTTGAGCACGTCCTTCTGCAGTTGTATTATCAGCAATTGGCTCTTCTAAACCTTTTCCTTTCGATGTTAAACGAGAAGAAGCAATACCTTTAGAAACTAAATAATCTTTTACAGATTGTGCACGTTTTTGAGATAATGGTAAATTATAACCTTGAGATCCTACGTTATCAGTGTGCCCAACGATTAATAAATCTGTATCAGGATATTCGTTGAAAACTTCTACTAATTTATCTAAGTTAGATTTAGCAACAGCAGTTAAAGAAGCTTTGTTGTAATCAAAAGTAACTTTAGAGTTTTCATCTAAAATTAAGTTAATCCCTTCTTCCGTTCTTACAACTTCTGCACCTGGTAAAACTTGCTCAATTTTTTGCGCTTGTTTATCCATATTGTTACCAATAACACCACCAGCAGCACCACCTACAGCAGCACCAATTACGGCACCTAAAGCAGTGTTACCACCTTTACCGATATTATTACCTAAGATTCCTCCAATAACACCACCAGCAACAGCACCAATACCAGCACCTTTTTGTGTATTATTTGCATTTTGTACAGCTGTACAAGAAGACATAATAAATGAACCTCCTAATACAATTGCGGCTATTTTAGTATTTATTTTTTTCATAATTTCTAAGTTTTTTAAATTGTTGATTAACGTACGAAGTTATAAATCACTTGAGCAATTTTTCCGTTTGCATTGATATCTTGTACCAATTTCATCGAATTTGCATCAACATAATCTACACGCATTTTATATCCTGCTGTATTTTGTTTCGCTTTGATTCCTGTAACATCTTTGAAGATGAAATAAGTTGTAGAACCATCTTGTTGTAAATCCCAAATAATGTTAGCCGTTCCTGAAGGACAATCTCCACCTGCATTGTTGAAAGTGTATGTTCCTTTTTTGTTGTTTTGAACTAAGTTCCAAGTAGAACCTTCATAACATTCTGGATTTGCTGTGTCAAAAACTTTCGCAACTGCATCAGTAACTTTTACATTACCTTGTACCTCGTTTGTTGTTAAACCTTGGTAGTCTACATTTGTCAAAGTCCATGCACCTCTTACTTCTTTACCTGTTTGTATTTCTTGTTTTGCAACGGTTGTAGATGCACAAGAAGTTAAAAATGCTGAAGCGCATATCCCAAATAATAAAATACTTTTTTTCATAGCTATTTATTTTATCTATTATTAATCTTAAAAAACGGCTTTTATAAATTAGATTTAATAAAGTTTTAGAAAAAAAACGATTTCTAATACGTCTGATTAGATAATCATTCTTTAAAAACGCTTATTTTAATTTTCAGCTTTAATAATATAGATTAAAGACGAATATTGACCTGTTTTTTTAGCTTGAGCATTAGACTTCAAACCAATTCTAAGCGCATTGATAAAACCTAACTTATTACCTTTATATTTTTCAGATAGTAGACTCACATAAAACGAATCTAATTTCATCGGGTGGATAGACTCAATTTTCATACCAAAGTTGCTAAATAACTTTCGCATGCTGGTTTCTGTGAAATGCCATAAATGACGAGGTACATCATAAGCCGCCCAATGTTCACCATAATATTTAGCATCATACGATTGGTGGTTCGGGACAGCTACTACTAAGATACCACTTTTTGTTAAATGTTTCTTTAGTTCTGTAATTATTTCTTTCAGATTAGGGATATGTTCTAAAACATGCCACAAGGTAATCACATCATACTTTTCTGTATTCTGTTCTAATTCTGTAGAAGTAACTTTTTCGATTCCAACTTTTGATTGAGCAATTCTTCTTGCTGAATCATTTGGTTCCATTCCCAAAACATCATAACCATTTTTTTGTAGGTGCTCTAAAAAATCTCCAACGCCACAACCATAATCTAGAATCTTTTTACCACTGCCAACTTTATTAATCAATTCTAATTTATTATTTAGATTGATTGATTTTGCCATTTGATAAAAACGTTCGAAAATTGATTTCTTTCCATCGGTATGGGAAATGTAATTTTTACTTTCGTAATACTTTCCTAAATTTTCGATAGGCTGGGGGAGAGTGTACAAAACTTCGGTTTCTGAATCTTCGTAAATCTCAAATTTTTCTCCTGTTAAAAAATAATCTTTTAAATCTAATTTCTTAATACCAGAAAATCCTTCTTTTGAAGGATTTTCTTGAGATGTTTCACGTGGAACATTTTCCATATTATCTTCCCATGTAAATTAATAATACACTTATATCTGCTGGCGATACACCACTAATTCTTGATGCTTGTGCTACCGTTGCAGGTTTTATTTTTGTTAATTTTTGACGAGCTTCTATCGACATCGAACCAAAGACATGATAATCGATGTCAGCCGGAATTTTTAGATTTTCCAAACGATGCAATTTATCTGCATTCTGTTGTTCTTTCTTAATATAACCTTTGTATTTGATCTGAATTTCTGTTTGTTCTAATTCTTCTTGATCGTATTCATTTGTTTCAATAAATTCTTTTACACGATCTAATTTCGTAAAATCAGAAAGTTTTAACTCAGGACGAGAAATAACCGAAATCATTTTGTTTGGTTGTTTCAAAGGTGTTCCTTCGCGCTCTTCAATTACATCATTTATTTCTTGTGGCTTGATGGAATTTTCTTCGAAATAATTAACAAGTTTTTCAGCTTTGTCAAATTTTTCTTCCATTCTTCTCAAACGATCTTCTGAAGCTAAACCAAGTTCAAAACTTTTTCTTGTCAAACGTTCATCCGCATTATCTTGTCTCAATAAGATACGATATTCTGCACGAGACGTAAACATACGATAAGGTTCTTCTGTACCTTTTGTAATCAAATCGTCGATTAAAACTCCTATATAAGCTTCGTTACGATTTAAGATAAATGGATCTTTTCCTTGAATTTTTAACACAGCATTTATACCCGCCATCAAACCTTGAGAAGCAGCTTCTTCATAACCTGTTGTTCCGTTAATTTGACCAGCGCAATATAAGTTATCAATTAACTTAGTTTCTAGCGTATGTTTTAACTGTGTTGGTGGAAAATAATCATATTCGATGGCGTAACCTGGACGTAACATTTTTGCATTTTCAAAACCAGGAACAGAACGTAAAGCTCTTGCTTGAATATCATCTGGCAAAGATGTTGAGAATCCATTTATGTAGAATTCCATCGTGTGCCAACCTTCCGGTTCAGCAAAAATCTGATGACGATCTTTGTCTGCAAAACGATTAATTTTATCTTCGATAGATGGACAATATCTTGGTCCTGTTGATTTGATTGTTCCGTTAAACATTGGAGAACGATCAAAACCTTCGCGCAATAGATCGTGAACTTCTTGATTCGTATAGGTAATCCAACAAGAACGTTGTTTCGTTAATTTTGGCGTATTTGTGTAAGAGAATTTTGAAGGATTTTCATCTCCAGGTTGCTCAACCATTTTTGTATAATCGATGGAACGACCATCTACACGAGGAGGAGTTCCTGTTTTCATTCGTCCAGCTTCGAAACCTAAATCAACTAATTGTTCCGTAATTCCGAAAGCAGCAGATTCACCCATACGTCCACCTCCAAATTGTTTTTCTCCGATATGAATCAAACCATTCAAGAAAGTACCATTTGTAAGAACAACAGATTTAGAACGAATTTTCATTCCCATCGCTGTAATTACTCCACAAACTTTACCATTTTCAATGATTAAATTTTTAACCATATCTTGAAAGAAATCAACATTCTCTGTTCTCTCTAAAGATAAACGCCATTCTTCTGCAAAACGCATACGGTCTGATTGCGCACGTGGTGACCACATCGCTGGACCTTTTGATTGATTCAGCATCTTGAATTGAATTGCAGTTTTGTCGGTAATAATACCAGAGTATCCGCCTAAAGCGTCAATCTCGCGAACAATTTGTCCTTTTGCAATTCCTCCCATAGCAGGATTACAAGACATTTGTCCGATTGTTTGTAAGTTCATTGTAACAAGAAGCGTTTTTGCTCCTAAATTGGCTGCTGCCGCTGTTGCTTCTGCACCTGCATGACCACCACCAACTACAATTACATCATATTCTGATTGAAATATCATTTGATTTGTAAACTTATTTTTCTTGTTAAAATAATAAATGTTCCACGTGGAACATTATTGATTTAGATAGCTACTAAACGTTTCTAAATATTGATTTTCTTTAGCAGTCATCAATTCTTTGTCATCTGGTTCTTTGTCCATATAACCAGCAAAATGTAATATTCCGTGGATAACAACACGAGCCAACTCGTTCTCAAAAGAAACACCATTTTGCTCTGCATTATCTTTGATTCGTTCGACGCTAATAAAAATATCACCCATCAATTCGTCTTCAATAGAATTATCGAAACCGATAACATCTGTGTAATAATCGTGGTCTAAATATTGTCGATTAATTTGAAGTAAGTATTCGTCATCACAGAAAATATAGTTTAAATCTTCTATTGTTTTCCCTTCATTCTTCATACTCTCTACGATCCAATCTATCCAAGTTTGAGCATCTTTTAGCTCAAAATCTGTTTCGTAAAATAATTCTATCATTGTTCTAAAACCAGTAACCTAAACTTAAATTAAATAACCCTTTTTTTGTGTAAGGCGAATAACTCCAAATAAAATTTAAAGGTCCTAATGGACTATCGTAGCCATAGGTAACGCCATACCCAAGATATTTGTAATCTGTTAAACTTAATTGCTCAAATCTATCTGTGATATTTGCAATATTCATAAATACACTTGTGTAATGATTTTTCAAAATTCGAGCTTGGATATGAGAGCCAAAAAGCAATTGATTGTCGCCAATCGCAGAGCCAAAAGGAAGCCCATAAAACTTGGTGTAATTTAAAAAATCTTGTTCAACATAACCTCCGATATAAAACTTCTGAGGCATTGTTACATTATCGTTGAAAAAGGTTCCAAAGTTAGCAGTAAATCTGTAACTTAGGAAATTATTTAACGGAAAATTTGCCTCTAAACTCGATTCTAACAAATAGTTATTTTCAAACCCAGTTACATTAGAATCAAACAAATACTTAAAGCTTCCATCAAATTTTAAACCACTACGCGCAAAATTTGCATTATTTCGATTATCTGCTTTGATATATCCATACGCTTTCCAATAATAACCTTCGGATTTTGCTGGAAATTCCTCATTAGAAGCAATAAAATTATTCGTGAAAACTTTTGTGTATTGATGCTCTAATCCAACGCCAATAGCAAATTTTTCTTTGATAGTCGATTGAATGTAGATTTGATTGATGTATTCTCTAAAGTTATAATTTACTTTTTTGTAGATATTATCCTGGCCAAAGAAGTTTCTTAGATCAATTTCTTTATCAAAATAATGTGAAAAAGAGTTGAAGCCGATACTTGGAAGATATCCATTATCAATGAAAAAATTGATGTTATATCGCGCATAATCACCAACCACAACATCAGCAGAAAGCACCGAGTTTTTGACAAATAAATTCTTTGAAGTGAAGTTTAAAAGTAATCCTGTTTTAAATAAATCATCGTAATGTAATCCAAATCGGATAGATTGTTTGGTCTTATTTTCTTGAACTTTTAACGTTAATAAATTTTCTTCATCGTTAATTTCTGAGATTTTATACGTGATATTATTGAAGTTTCCAGAAGCATATAGTTTCGAAATTCCAGCTTTTAAATCATCATATTTTATAATTTCAGGAGTACGAATTCTTAGCTTACCTTCGATATAATTTGTGTTGAAATTTTTCAATCCTTCAACCTCGATTTCTTTGACCAAAACATAATCATCAAGTTTGATTTCGTTTCGAGTTCTGTTCGAAGCATGCTGTTTTTTTGCAATTTCTTTAAGTTGATCATACACTTTTTCTGAAGCAACAAGTCCGCGATTATAAATAGAATCTACTTCATCAAAACTTGTAACTGTATATTCTTTTAGCTCCGGTTTAATCAATAAATCGACTAGTTTTTTCTGTTCATCTGTTTTTTTAACGATACTCATCGTCATAATTTGACTCAAAATATCAATAGCAGAATTTAGATCATCACGTTTTTGTAAACCATCACCCAATTCTACACCGATAATAATATCAGCACCCATATCTTTCACTTCTTTCACGGGGAAATTGTTGACAACACCGCCATCAACATATATTTTACCATCAATTGTGACAGGATCTAACATGGTTGGATAAGCGCCCGAAGCCAAAATAACGCGAGGTAAAAATCCTGAACGAAAGACTTTTTCTTCTCCAGTTTCGAGATCAGTTCCAATACAAACAAAAGGCGTTGGAAGTTTATTGAAATCATCAATATCATGAACTGGACGCAATAAATAGGTCAATAAATCAAGCGGACCTTGACCTTTTGAAATGGCATTTGGAATCGTTAATTTGAACTTATCAAAAGGTAATTCTAAGATGTATTTTTCTTTGTATGCTTTCTCGAAAAAAGGAATCTCTGCACGATCTTTATTTTGCGTAATCAATGAAGAAATATCCAATTGATGCATGATTTTCTCGAGTTCGTCAGGTGTATATCCAGCGGCATATAATCCACCGATAATCGCGCCCATACTTGTTCCTCCGATGTAATCAATTTTGATTCCCGCTTCTTCAATCTTCTTCAAAGCGCCAACATGTGCATAGCCTTTTGCGCCACCACCACTCAATACAACACCCACTTTTAGACGCGTTGAATCATTCTTTGTTTCTTGTGCAAAGGTCATGGTTGAAATAATGAAAATGAAAGCAAAAAGACTGCGCATAAATTGATCTAAATTGAGGAATAAAGATAGCAATTTTGAATCTAAGTTGTAGAATTGTTTAACTATTCTACATTATTTTCATAACAACTTAAATAATATGAAAACTTCGAAAAGTTGGGAGAAAAAGCTTTATTTAGTTTTAGAAAAGGCTTTAGTTTTTCTATTTGTGAAACAGAAAGTGGATATGAATCATAAATTTCTGTTGGATAATCATCCTCATTTAAGATAAAATCATTTAAATAAAAAAGAATCTGTTCAGATGTTATTTCTAATTCGAATTCATTGTTCAGAGAATCGTCAGAATTATTATACTCTTCAATTAATCTAATTATTTTATCCATTTATTTTTTTTAAAATTACAAAAAAAGAGCTACTATTCAGTAACTCTTTTCAATAAATTATTCTTTGTAATAAACGCGTTTTATACGTTGGGAAACCGAAGTTAAGACTTCATAAGGAATTGTTCCTAACCATTCGGTAACGTTAGCTAAAGTTGGCGAGTTTCCAAAAATAGTCACTTCGTCACCTTCTTTACATGGAATATCGGTAACATCAACCATCATCATATCCATACAAATGGTTCCGGTAATTGTAGCCAAATGCCCGTTGATACCTACTTTTCCTTTTCCGTAACCAAGTGAACGACGAATTCCGTCTGCATAACCAACAGGCAAGGTTGCAATTTTGGTATGACGCTCCGCTGTAAAACGACGACCATAGCTTACAGTTTCGCCTTTTTCAATCTCTGAAATCTGAGAAATTACCGTTTTGAAACGCACAACAGGTTTCAAATATTTCTCCATAAAATCGGTATATTCAGAGTAGCCATACATTCCGATTCCTAAACGAACCATGTCATATTGATGTTCTCCATACGCTACAATTCCAGGAGAATTTAACGCATGTTTGATTGGTTTTATGTTTAAAGCAGTTGTAATTGCCGCATAACTATTATCAAAACGTTCTAATTGATATTTCGCATATTCTTCTTCCTCAGGCATATCTGCAGTTGCTAAATGCGTGAAAATTGAGCGAACATAAACATGTGAATTATCTTTTAGAATTGCAATTAATTCTTCGAAATCATCTTCGTGAAAACCAAGACGATTCATACCTGTTTCCATTTTTAGGTGAATTGGATAAGGTGAAGAAATTTGTTTTTCTTGTAGTTTCTGAATGAATAATTTCAAAACACGTAAACTATAGATCTCTGGTTCCAATTGATAATCGATAACAGTAGAGTAACTACTTTGTTCCGGGTTCATGACGATAATTGGAATGGTAATTCCAGCTTCGCGCAATTCTTTTCCTTCATCTGCAATCGCAACGCCTAAGAAATCGACACCGTTATTTTGTAAGGTATTTGCTACCTCAAAACTTCCTGTTCCATAACTATTCGCTTTTACCATGCACATCAATTTTGTGGTAGGTTTTAGCAATGAGCGGTACACATTTATATTTTCGATCAGGTGTTGCAAATTAATTTCAAGAACAGAATCGTTGGAACGTGTTTCTAATTCACTCGAAATTTTTTCTAATTTGAACGGACGAGCGCCTTTTAATAAAATAGCTTCGTTGTCGACGTTTTGATGACGGAACTGCTCTAAGAATTCTTCAGTCGAATTGAATGAACGAACATAGGATTCAAATAAATGTTTGAACTGAGAAATTTTTTCTCCAATTAAAACTATCTCATCAAAATGATAAGGGTTGACTAAATTGGCTGCTTGTTGATATAAATCGTGGTCAGATAAGTTACTTTGTAAAATATCCGTCAACACCAACGATTTTTTGTCGCGTGGTTGTTGATTTAACACATTTAGACCAATTTTTAATGAATTTAGATCAGAATTGAATGTATCATTAATTAAAATTGAATGATTAATCGCTTCTTTAATTTCCAAACGCATTTCGATTGGTAGAAGTTGACTAAATTCGTTTTTAAGTTGTTTATAATCAATATTTAAACTAATTAAAGTCGTTAAGCAAATTAAACTATTTTTAATCGAAGCATCATCGATAAAAGGAATCGAATAGGTGAATTCTTGTTGATTATGTAAAATAGAAATTTGCGTATTAGTCTGATTACTTTGTATTTGCTTGATCTGTACAGTGGCAGAATTGGAGTAACCGTAAGTATATTTATCTGTTTTTGCTAAATGAGCGTTTTCAAGAATAGCTTGATGAACTTTTTCGTTTTCGATATTGAAAACTAATTTATCAACATGAGAAAATAGTTTCAGTTTTTCCTGAATCAATTCATCTTGATTTTTAAAATTCTCTAAATGCGCTTCTCCGATTTTTGTCAACACACCTATTGTTGGTTGAATAATTTCTTCGAGATTTTGCATTTCATTTGGCATCGAAATTCCAGCTTCGAAAATACCCAAATCGTTTTTCTCTTCCATTTGCAAAACAGAAAGTGCTGCTCCAAATTGAGAATTGTAACTTTTTGGACTACGAACAATCGAGAATTTTTTCCATAACAATTGATTCAACCACTCTTTGACAATCGTTTTTCCATTGGAACCGGTAATTCCGATCACAGGAAAATGAAATTGTTTGCGATGAATTTTTGCCCAATTTTGCAAAGCAAGTAGCGGATTTTCAACCTCGATAAAATTTGCATGAGGCAAATTTGTCAACGCTTTTTCTACGACAAAATTTCGAATTCCTCTTTGATAAGCATCTTGCAAAAACAAATGTCCGTCTTTTTGGTTTCCGTGAAAAGCAAAGAAAATTCCGTGAATTGGATTGACAATCATGCGCGAATCAAAGAAAATTTGATTGATGATTTCGTCTCCATTTCCAATCAAAGTACCGTTGATGATACTTGCAATTTGATTTAGATTATAAGTTTTCAACTTTATGTTTGTTATGTTCTTCCCAGAAAGCAACTCGGCTTAATGGTTCATATTCTAGTACTTCGCCAAGTTCTACAAGACGATCACTGTCAATTTTTCGGTGCGAATAATTGGCTAAATTTCCTGTACGAACGCAGATTGCATGCACTTTTGTTACATACTCGGCAGTCGCCATTAAATTGGGCATTGGACCAAAAGGACGACCTTTGAAATCCATATCCAAACCAGCAACAATAACGCGTTTGCCTTCGTTTGCCAATTGATTGGCTACGTCTACAATTCCTTCATCAAAAAATTGTGCTTCATCAATCCCTACCACATCGCAATCATCAGCCAATAATAAAATTGCTGAAGAATACTCAACTGGCGTTGATGTAATAGAATTTTGATTGTGTGAAACGACTTCGCGGTCCGCATAACGCGTATCTATCGTAGGTTTGAAGATTTCGACACGTTGTTTGGCAAATTCGGCACGTTTTAGACGGCGTATAAGTTCTTCGGTTTTACCAGAAAACATTGAGCCACAGATGACTTCTATCCATCCACTTTTTTTGTTATGATTAAAGGTATTTTCGAGGAACATAGTTCAAATAATTTAGATTAAAATATGAGAACAAATTTACGGAATAAATTAGTTGAATGAAGTAAAAAATTAAATGAAGATAGAGATATAAGAAAAGTTAAATAAATGCGTTCTAAACTTTAATGTTATAACAACAACACTTATTTATTTTATGGAAACTCAACAAGAAAATAATAATCAAGAAATTGATTTGGTTTTTTTAGCGAAGAAAATTAAAGGTTTTTTTCTATCAATAGGTTTTTTAATCCTACGATTAATCAACTTTATTATTCGAAACAAAATAATAGTAATTATCTTGTTCATTTTAGGTATATCTCTTGGGGTTTATTTTGATAAAAAATCAAAAAATAATTTTAAAACAGAAGTTGTTGTTGTTCCTAATTTTGAAAGTGTTGATTTACTTTATGCAGAAGTAGAAAATTTTAAATCGAACTTAAATTCGAACAAATCTAAATATGACTTTTTGAATGATGTTGTAGATTTAAGAATAGAATCTATAGAAAATATAAATAGTATTCTTACAGATAAGGATAATTTGGAAATTTTTAAAGTATTAACATCAAATGGACAAGATTTATCTAAAATTTTGAAAAATGAAGAGTTTAAAAAGAATTATAAATATCATTTAATCACGTTGAAAACAAATTCATCGGTGAATTCTCAAAAAATCATTGATTTTTTATTAAATACTATTAATTCTAAACCATATTATAAACAAAGGTCTGCTTTCGCAATTAAAAATCAAACTAATGCTAAACAACAAGCAGAAAAGAGTATTGAACAAATTAATAAGATTCTAGAAAATTTAGGAAATGGAAGTGTTTCTGTTGTTGGTAAAGATTTGAATATTAATAGTTATGATCAATTATCTAATGTAATTGAGATGAAAGATTATTATATGAAAAAATTAGTTGATATTAATACTAAGTTAATTGAGTATAAATCTACTATTTATCCTGTTAATACATCTTTTAACAATAAAATACACCAAAAGATATATGAAAAAATGGTAGTTATTTTACCACTTTTTTTGATTGGTTTCTACTTGTTTTTGTCTTATATCAAATATTTGTATGCGAAGTACAATAATCTATACCAAAAGACAAAAATTACAAATGCTTGAAAAGAGCAAAAATATTATCAAAAACAAGGAAATTAAACAAGGTTTAATCACACTTTTTTTAAGAGGAATTGGTGTATTGACGTTATTTGGTTTTACTATTTTTTTTAATCGAAATTTTGATTCTTCTGTGGTGGGCGATTACGAGTTTACTCGTATGTTTTTACTCGTATCAGGAAGTATTTGTTTGTTCGGCACAGATATCTCTATTTTATATTTCGCAGGAAGATTGAAAAGCGAAGAAAGATTTTATGAACTAAAAAAATTGTATTATAAAATATCAATTCTAAGTTTTCTTTTTTGTTTAATAATAGGACTTATTTTTTTTATTTTTTTTGATTCAACTTTTATTAATTCTTTTTTTGGTTCGGAAAACTCATATAAAATAACATCTTATAGTATATTGTTTTTATTTTTTAATGTTTGGACTCTTTTTAATACGGAGGTTTTGAGAGCTCTTGACCAAATTGTTTGGTCTGAATTATTTCGAAATACATTCAAGTTCTTTCCTGTTATCTTTGGCGCAATCATTTTATATGGAAGTGAAAAAGAGGAAAGTATTGTCTTTTATTATATTTTAGGTTTTGTAATTCTAGGTCTTATTACTTCAGTTTTTGTATTAGTCCTTTTGAGTAAAATTCCGAAATCAAAACATAATTATTCATCAATAACTTATCGCGAAATAATAGATTATTCTTTGCCAATGGGAATAAGTAGCTTTGCAGTTTATTTATTTTCTACAATTGATATTATTATTTTGAGAAACTATTTTTCGAGTTCAGATGTGGCTTTATACGCTTTGGGAATAAAAATAATGGCAATTTTGAGTATGGTAATTTTAAGCATCAATGTTAATCTTTCGCCACAGATAGCTGAACTTTATTTGAAGAATGAGTTAGACGAGTTAAAGAAGGTTTTAAGACATTCGAGTCGATTTATTTTTCTGTTAAGTGTAACAATAGGCTTAATAATTATTTTATTTTCTGATTACATTTTACCAATATTTGGAGCAGAATATATTGCAGCGAAAACAGCTTTATTAATTCTTGTTATTGGACAAATTTTAATTTCAAGTTTAGGAAGTTCGGCTGCTTACTTGAATATGACAGGAAGACCAAAAGTTTTTCGTAGTTTTCTATTGATTGCTTTGCTAATTAATCTTTCCTTGAATTTAATTTTGATTCCTAAATTTGGAATAATAGGAGCGTCTATAACGTATGTTTTAACAATTCTTTTTTGGAACTTATGTGCTGTTATATATATTTACCAAAAGGATAAAATAAAAATTTATATCAATTGAAATGAGAGTTACTCTACAAAAAAATAAGTTAACATTTATACTTCTTTTTTTATTGTCAATTCTTATCGCATTGATAGGAGAGAAAGTATTGCCACAGAAGTTCTTTATAGATGCTAATACAATTGTTTTTGATTATTATAATGAAGCAGGTTTCAAAGGAAGTTATCCGCTTACAATGTCTTTTTATAAATATACTCAGTTAGGTAAATTACCTTTTAATGTAGTAGGTGTTTTTCAGTTGTTTTTTTATTATATTATTTTATTCAAAATAGGTGTACCAAAGGATTTTCATATCCTTACTATAAAAAATATAATTGTTTACTTAGCTTTTTTGATGATAGGAATTTTTATCTCAATGCCTTCAAAAGAGTTTATTACATTTCTATTTATTTCACAAATTGTTTTCTTATTTCAATCTAAAAAAATAGGGTTTGATTTATCACTTTTATATTCTTTTTTAATATTAATAATATTTGGAATATTCTTCAGGTCTTATTTTGCATTAATACCTGTTATATCTATTTTATTATACTTTATTTCGAAAATAAAGTATACAAACAGGACATTCGGAATAATAATAATAAGTGTATTAGTAATAATTCTATTTTCAGCGTTACATTATTTAGCAAAGGGAGAATTTTTTTCTGATTTAGCAAGAAATTCTGTAAATGAAGTTAGACAAGGCTCTGAAGATGCAAACTCTATGATAATTCCTCCATTAGAACCTACAGGATTATTAGCAGAGTTAGTGAATACTTTTTATAGTTTTTTATCAGTTAATTTCCCAATTGTAGAATATAAGCATTTATTATCACCTCGAATTTTTCTATTTATTATTTGGCAGATTTTATTTACAATAATTTTTATAGTTCGTTTTTCGTGGGCCATAAAAGATCCGATAAAGAATAATAGAATATTATGGATATTTTATTTTCTGTTTTCTTATCTAGCAATCCAAAGTGTTTTTGAGCCAGATTTAGGTTCAGCAGTTAGACACAAAATTGGAATTTTACCATTGTTTTATTACGTTTTCTACTATGATAGTTTCTCTAAAAAAGTATAATCAAATTAATCAGTTATTGATTCTACTAATTGCATGTACAATCGTTTTTAGGAGTATTTGTACACCTATTATTATATTTTTTTTAGTGTTTAATTTATTTCATTACAAGTTTGTTAGCATTGAAAAAAAACACTTTAAAGATATTCTTATCATTAGCTCACCGTTATTAATTAGTATATTGTTTTTTTTTAATAATGATACAATTTCAGGAGGATTCAAATCTGTAGAAAAATTATTGACATTAATTATTTTTCCACTTTTTGTATTAACGAATAAAAACTTAAATATCAATTTTATTTTAAATCAATATAGGATTTGGTTTCTCGTTATCTTATTAGGGTTTTTAGTAAGATTTGTTTTAATTTTTCCTGAGAAAATAACGAAATATATTAATGGAATTGATTTGATAGAAATTGGTTATCAATTTGCAATTTCATTAGGCTCGCATGCACCATTACTTAATTTACAGGTTGGATTTTTGAGTGTAGTTCATTTTTATTTTTTGATTCAATCAATTGTAAATAAACAATTTTCTAAAATATTTTTTAATATCATTCTATTTTTCCTTTCATTTTCTTTGGTGCTAATTGTAAATACTCGTATTACGTTATTAGCTGTTATTCTTTGTGTAATTGTTATTTTGATTAGAGAACTTATTTCTTTGTATTCACTAAAGAAAACAATGATTGGTTTATTCTTAGGATTAATGATAACAGCCGCAATAATAGGAGGTTTTGTTAAACTTAATCCCTATATGTACGAGAAATACTCCTCGGTTACTTTTATACATATGGATAAAGTTGGAAAGCTTGATGAAATTAAAAATCCAGAAATTGTAGTGTTTAATGCTTTGGTGACAAGAGTCTCTATTTGGAAAGCATCTGTAGAAGTCGCAAAAGAAAATTTACCTTTTGGAACAGGAGCTGAGATGGGTAAAAAAGAACTTTTTGATTATTATAAAAAGACAAATCAACATTTCTTAGCTAAATACGAATTTCCAGTTCACAATCAATTCTTAGATTTCTCAATAAAATTTGGTGTTATAGGCTTCATAGTTTGTTGTATTTATATATTTTTTCCGTTTTATAAAAGCTTAGATTTACTCGATTTCAAATCACTATTTATTTGTTTTGGAACGTTGTTCTTTATTTCGAATTTAACGGATGATTTTTTAATTCGATTTGATGGAATTGTTTTTAGTGGATTATTTTATTCATTTTTTAGTAGTATTTCAACCTTTAAAAAATAATAAATGAAAAAAGCTATAATTATTGATTGGCTTGATAAATATGGAGGAGCAGAAAGAGTAATCGCAAAACTTAATCAAATTTTTCTTTTTGACGAGGTATATACTTTGACTAATATTATGAAAAAAGAGGAGTTTTTGGAAATTTTTCCTCAAAAAAATATACAAGTTCACGACACTTTTCTTAGAAATTTAAAAAATAAATTTAGATTTCTTTACTTCATTTTCTTTTGGGTAATAAACCGAATGAAAGTTTCTCCAGAAATTGATTATTTTATTTCTTCCTCTCATTCTATAGCAAAAGGTGTTACAAAAACTCGAAAAGACCAAATTCATATAAGTTATTTTCAGGCGAGAAACTCAAATTATATCTGGGACGAAGTAGACTTATATCTTGGTAAAAGTAAATATCTATTCTATCCTTTATTATTGATTCTTAGAAAAATTGATGTTAAACAAGCTCAGAAACCTGATTATATAATTTCTAATTCTAAGTTTGTTCAACAATGGATAAAAAAAACATATAATAGAGAGTCTATTGTAATTTATCCACCCGTTAATTTCGAAAATTTTGAACTTGTAAAACATAAGTCAGATTATTACGTTATTGTAGGTAGAATGGCTTCAATAAAAAGATTTGATGTTGTTATAAAAGCATTTAATCAAAATAAAAAGAAATTAATAGTTATTGGAGATGGAGAAAAGTTAGATGACCTAGTAAAGCTATCTACCTCAGATAATATCCATTTTTTTGGTTTTTTAGAATCACAACAAGTGGGTGAGTATATCAGCAGAGCAAAAGCATTTATACAAGTTGGAGTAGAAGGTTTTGGGATAGCTCCGTTAGAAGCACAAGCATGTGGAACACCAGTTATAGCTTACGCAAAAGGAGGTGTTTTGGAAACTGTAATTGATAGACAAACAGGTGTTTTTTTTAATGAACAAACTGAAAAAAGTTTAGATTTTGCAATAAATGAATTCGAGCAATTACAGTTTGATCAGACTTTAATGAGGAATCATGCATTAAGTTTTTCTCAAGAAGTTTTCGAGAAAAAAATGAGAGATTTCGTAGAATCAATAATAAAAAAAGTATAACGTAAATTTTATAATGGGTAATCTTAATAAATTTAACTTTTCAATAAAGATAGGATTTTATATTTTAGATGCATTGATTATTTTTTTTGGTTTACTTTTTTTTATTTGTAATCAATATCAATATTTTTATCATACTAAGTTAGCTAGACTTCCTTATTTTTCTGAATTACTCGACGCTCATTACAAAGCAATTTTACTATTATTATTCGCTTGGTTTGTTATTTCAGATTATGTAAAACTTTATTCTATAAAAAGAGTCAATTTTCTTAGAGAAATTCTTCGAAAAATAGTGTTGCAAACATTTTTCTTTTGTTTGATTATTTTTACAATTTCTGGAATAAAAAAAGAGGAACTATTAGCGAATCAGTTAATTGTTTATTTTGTTTTCATTTTATTTGCTTATCTAATCTTTACACGATTACTTGTATTTTTGGTTAGTCGCTATAATTTTCAAAAGGGCAATGACGTAAAGAATGTTATTGTTTTGGGAGAGAATAGTAATACACCACGTTTTAAATCGATTATAGAGAATAGAAAACATTATGGCTATAGAATTATCAAAACAAATAATATTATTGATAATGATTCATTAGAAACAGTTTTATTATCAAATAAAGTTAAAGAAATATTTATATCTCAATTAGGATTACCTATATCATTACAAGAACAAAGTATTGTTAACTTTTGCGAAGATCATCATATAAAAGTAAGCTATATACCTTATTCGTTGAACACGGAATTAATAAGTTTAGATGTTGTATACATTGATACTTTACCAATTTTTAGATTTAAAAAATTTCCTCTAGAAAAAGCGGAAAATAAATTGATCAAATCCTTATTTGATGTTATCATTTCTTGTTTTGTTTTAATTTTTATAATGAGTTGGTTGTTTCCGATAATTGCAATTTTAATTAGGTTAGATTCGAAAGGGCCAATATTTTTTAAACAAAAGAGAAGAGGAATCAATGGAGTAGAGTTTGACTGCTATAAATTTAGAACAATGCGTAATGATGGAACAAATTCCATTAAAGCTACAGTAGTTAACGATAATAGAATTACAAAAATTGGAAAGTTTCTTCGTAAAGCAAGTTTAGATGAATTGCCGCAATTTTTTAATGTACTGAACGGAGATATGTCTATTGTAGGTCCACGGCCACACATGATATCACAAGATATACATTACAGTGAAATTATAAGAAAATATAATCTTAGAAATTATGTCAAACCAGGTATTACAGGTTTAGCACAAGTAAAAGGTTATCGTGGAGCTATAGATTGTGATAAAGATATGGAAGATCGTATACGAACGGATATCTTTTACGTACGTAATTGGTCACTTCTTTTAGATTTACAGATTATTTATCAAACGATAGGTTTAATAATAAAAGGAGATAAAAATGCTATATAAAAGATAAAAAAACCTCTTATAAAATTTATAAGAGGTTTCTCGAATTAATTCGAAAATATATTTTATACAATATAAGATAAATTATCTTTCGTATCTTTTTTCATTTTCGGTTCCAAAGCTAGCGATTTTATATAACCACCATCCCATCAATGCGCATCCGATGAATGTAAATAACCATCCAAAGATAACACCAATTGGAGATAATAAGTTTTCAAAAGTCCATTTGAAAATATCACCAATCGCAAAAAATAAATCAGTTATAACTCCCATATTCTAGTTTATTGCTTAATTTGCATCAAAGTTAATAAAATGTTGGTTAATCTACTTGACAAAAGGAATTTTTTTATACAGATTTTTATCATTGTGCTGTTTACATTGCTTGGAGCAACGAATTTTAACAGTATTGATCTGAGTAATTTAGAAAAATTAGGGGTAATCCTGACGATTTTGACGATTGCTTTTGTGGGGTATATCGACAATACAAATGATTTAATTTCGACTTCTTCCTACCCAACTTTTACTTACATTTTGTGGATAATGCCTTTTATTTCAGGTTTATCAGATTATAGAATTGCTGGAAGTTTGTTGCTTGTGACTTATGTAACAGTGCAATTACTCTATTTTGAGTCCGAAAAAAACGATACGTACAATGCTTTTGATATAGGCGTTTTTATGAGTTTTGCAATACTATTAAGTCCGCCACTTATTTTCTTAGGAATTGTAGTTTTTACTTATTTCTTGACTTTAAGAGTTGTAGAACCAAAAATTCCTATTCTAGGTTTTCTAGGATTTATTCTTCCAATATTAATCGTTGCTCAAGTTAGTTTTCTGCTCGATTATTACTTTATGTTCGATTTTTATAAAGAACAATTAATGTTTACAATGGTTCATTTCGAATGGAAACAATTGTTTTTAGTTCCAATTGCAATTATTCTAATTTATTCAATTATCAATCATTTCAAGAATGTGAATAAATTGACAGCGCAAAAGAAACGAATCTTTTTGTTGATGCATTTTATGTTTGGAACAATGCTGATTACGTATATTCTTTACGGAGGAAATAATGACGCTTATCTTGCCTTCTTAGGTTTTAGCATAATGTTGATGTTAACAAGATATTTTAGCGAAAGCAAACCCAAAATAGAATGGCTAAAAGAGGCATTTCTTTGGGTTTTTATGATTTGCTTGCTAATCTATAATTTTTATGATAGAATCCCGAGATTCTTCTCCTTGATTACGGAGGTAAGTTTTTAATTCGAATTCTTTTCCATCAAAAATACCATAAGTAAAGTAGTTAATCCAATCACCAAGATTGATATGACGCGCTTTGCCTATAGCAATTTCCATTGGTAAATGTCGATGTCCATAAATTAGATAATCGTAGTATTTTCGATGCAATTGTTTGCGGCTATACATGATTAACCATTCGTTGTCAACGCCCAAAAAATTAACATCTTCATCACCCGAAATCATTTTATTTTTTCGAGAAACTGTAATTCCTAACCACATTGCCAAATCCGGGTGAAGTAGATAAAAAAGAAATTGACAAACTTTGTTCGTAAAGACCTTTTTCATGCGTTTATAACCTTTATCTCCAGGACCTTTTCCATCGCCATGAACAATAAAAAATTCTTTTCCATTGATGATAAAATCCTGTTTATCTCGAAAAAC
Organism: Empedobacter sp. UBA5528; assembly: GCF_002426075.1. Classification (NCBI taxonomy): domain Bacteria; kingdom Pseudomonadati; phylum Bacteroidota; class Flavobacteriia; order Flavobacteriales; family Weeksellaceae; genus Empedobacter; species Empedobacter sp. UBA5528. The sequence goes on from NZ_DINY01000035.1 coordinate 63,774, forward strand.
AATCGCATTGATTTGTTCTTCCAAATAATCTTTCATCCATAAATCATGGTTTCCGACAAAGAAATAAATAGGAATTCCACGATCAGAAATTTCGGCTAATTTTCCTAAAATACGCACAAATCCTTTCGGAACAACGTGTTTATATTCGAACCAAAAATCGAATAAATCGCCAATCAAAAACAAAACACCACAATCGTCTTTTATTTCGTCAAGCCATTTTACAAACAATTTTTCGCGCACCAAACTATCTTTTTCATTCGGAGCACCAAAATGATGATCCGAAGAAAAATAGGCTTTTTTACCAGCTTCTAACTGAATGTTTATTGGTTGTCCTCCGCTAACCATTCTGCATAAGAATTTTCAGTTTCGTGTAATTTCAAAGCAACCAAATCGATATTCGTTGGTAAAAGAGGCTTGATTTTATCCACAATCCACAAAATCATATTTTCAGCAGATGGTTGATAATCTGTAAAAACAACATTGTGTCCTTCTGCTAATAATTTTTCTCCCAATGTTTTGTGAGGCGAATTTTCGTTCAATAAAATTGCGTGATCAAAAAGATTAACAATTTCTTTGTTCACAATTTTTTTCAAATCCCCAAAATCCATCACCATTCCAAGTTTCACATCGTTGCTGTCCTCAGAAGGCGTTCCTTTCACAGTTACAAATAATTTGTACGAATGTCCATGTATATTTTTACACTTTCCGTCATAACCATGCAAAGCATGTGCAGTTTCGAACGTAAAAGCTTTTGTAAGTCGAATGATTTTCATTAAATTTAGTACTAAACTTTAATTTGCAAAGGTAATGGAAATCAAAACAATCGTAAATTCTTTGGTTGATTTATTTTTTCCGATGCGTTGTTTGGATTGTCAAGACGTCATTCAACCTTCGCAATTTCTGTGTGTTTCGTGCTCAACCAAACTTGTTTTTACGCATTTTAATTTTGATCAAAATAATCGCGCTTATGATAAATTGAGAAATTTTTGCGAGGTGGAAAATGCTTTTTCTTTGTTAGAATTTAAACATCATAACACAACGCAAGCCATTTTACATGAAATGAAATATAGGAATCGCCCAGAAATTGGAATTGATTTAGCGCAGATGATTAAGTTTGATTTGAGTGATTATGACGGAATTATTCCGATTCCTTTGCATCCAAAAAGATTGAAAACAAGAGGCTACAATCAAGTCGAAGATTTTGCGCTCGCGTTGGCTGAAATTAATCAAATCAATTATTTTTCGAACGGATTAATTAGAACAAAATACAATTCTTCTCAAGTAAATGAAGACAAAAAACATCGATTAGAAAATTTGAAAGATGCGTTTGAAATCAATCCAAATCTTAAACCTGGACATTATATATTGATTGATGATGTGTTAACAACTGGCGCAACGATTGCATCAGCAATAAAAAAGTTTAATCTTTCTCAAAATTTTAAGATAAGTGTAATTACCATTGCTTGTGCTTAATAACAAGCTTTTTCTTAACTTGCGCCCATGAATAAGACGACACGTTTTTCGCTTTTGATGTTAACCATTTTGACGGTTATTTCTTGTGCAAGACAAGGTTCACCAACGGGAGGACCTAAAGATGAAACTCCGCCAGTTTTCCTAAAAGCTGATCCAGATACGTTGGCAACAAATGTAGATGTCAATTTGCAAGAGGCAATAATCAACTTTGATGAGTATATTCTTCTAAAAGAGTACAGCAAAAATGTGGTTGTTTCGCCATCGTTTCAAATTCCGCCAATTGTGACGCCGCAAGCTTTAGCGAAGAAAAATATTTCGATTAAATTTCAAGAACCATTGTTACCAAACACGACGTATAGTTTCAATTTTGGTGATGCGATTCAAGATTTTAACGAAAATAATAAGTTGTCAAACTTTCAATATGTTTTTTCGACAGGTAGTTTTATTGATTCGTTGAAGGTGACAGGTCGAGTAAATGCGTCTTATGATTTCAAGTTACCAGAGAAGATATTGGTTGGGCTATATAAAGTAGACAGTGCTTACAAAGACAGCATTATTCTGCAAAAGAAACCATATTATATTGCGAGAGCCAATGATAAAGGAGAATATCAATTAAATTATTTGGCTTCGGGCAAATATAAATTGATTGCTTTTGAGGATAAGGTAGAAAATGTGATGTACGATTATGGGAAAGAGCGTTTGGCTTTTTATAACGAACCAATTGAGTTGAATGCGAATCAACAAATCAACTTGAATTTATTCAATCAAAAACCAGCTTATCGTAAACCCGAAGCGAGTTTTAAACAAGAAGGTTTAATTGTTTTTAAAACGACTGGCGCAACGGATGATGTAACGATAACTCCGGTTGGAAAAGAATTTAAAACAGCTTATATTCAGAAGTTTCCAAAACAAGATTCGATTAATTTTTGGTTCAATCCAAAGGTGGATACAATTGTAGGAAGAAGTGCAAAATTGAATTTCAAGGTTCAACATAAAGATCAAATTGATGAAGTAAGTGCATTATATTCAAAATCGAATACAGAACGAAAATTAGAATTTAAAGCATTAAATGATCAAAAATTACCACCAAATAAACCATTTAAAATTCAGGCAAATGCACCAATAAAATCATTGGATTTATCTAAAATTTATGTGTTTAAAGATACAGTTTCAATTCCATTCAAAGTTTCGATTGATACAGTGAATGCTCAGAACTTGAATTTTGCTTTTGAGAAAAATTTAGACGAAAAATTTGAAGTTAATATTTATCCAAATGCGTTGACAGATGTGTTAGGAGAGAAGAATGATACGCTTGCTTATCCAATAAAAATGGGAACGAGAGGCGATTTTGGACATTTGAAATTAACACTACAAAATACTCCAAGCAAACCATTTATCCTACAGTTTTTAAAGACTGATAAAGATTTTACAGTAATTGAAGAAATTTATAATCCAGCAAATAAAAACTATTTTGAGTTCAATTTTATTGAGCCAGGAGAATATTTGTTCCGTTTATTGGTTGATGAAAACGAAAATGGAAAATGGGATACAGGCGATTATTTATCAGGTAAACAACCCGAACCAATTTATTTGTATCCAGAGCCAATCAAAATTAGAGCGATGTGGGATGCGACCGAAACATGGGTTTTAGGAGAGACAAATCAACCAGTTTCTTTACCAAATGATAACAAAGATTCGGACAAAAATAGAATACGTCGAGGAGAATTGAAAGAAGGCGAGGAGCGTCAAAATCCACGAACAACAAATAAGAAATCAGAGGAATAGTTCTCTGATTTTTTTATTTAATCAATTCGCAAATCTTTTGTAATACTTGCATATGGTTGTATATCATAAACAGGACAGCCTATTCTGTCCAAAATAATACTTCCTACAATTAAATAAACTTGATATCGATTTTTAGGTAAATTATTATCAAAAAGATGTTTACAATTTGTAATTAATATTGCATTGATAAATTCTTCAACAGTAAGATTTTCCCATTTTATAAAATGATAATCTAAGAAAACATATTTTAATAGATTCGTGAAATTTTTAATTTTTAGATTTAAAAAATCACTTAACTTTTGGAAGTTATTTACTTGTAAGTAATTAGATATTTTATCCGTTAGTTGAATATGATGTCCAAAGTAATTTTGAAACGTTATGTAAAGTGAATTAAATTCTTCTTTGTTTTCGGAAGTAACATCAATCATTTGACAAATTAGGTTTGAAATTTCCCCAACTCGACTTACTTTTTGAATATCTTCATCTTTAAAATGAATTTTGAAATGATTTTCAAATTCCATGATTAATTCAACATTATCTAATCCCATATTTCTAACTTTCTGGAGCCAAATATATAAAAGGTGAAAGAGGAATATTTCTTAAAATAGAATAAATCAAAAGGAAGATTAAGAAATTTCGCGCAAAACTTGCGGGAAGATGTAATTTGCCTGACATTGGTTTGCCTAAAAAAATATTTCCAACAATAGCATAATACAATTGTATACAAATGTAAAGTGCAAATGGTAAAATAAGATTGTAGCGTAACGATTGTAAAAAATGTCCGTGAACTAGCAAGGAAAAAGCACGTTGACCGCCGCAGCCAGGACACCATAATCCTGTTATTTCATGAAATATACATTTGATAGAAAACGGACTTTGGTTGCTGTAATAACTATAAAAATAGACGATTACCAAAATAGGCAAAAGCGTAGCTAATCCATAAACCAAAATCCGTTTTATCATATGATTAATTTCCGTTAGAGCTTTCTAAAATACTTTTATATTGCTCCATATAAGCATCCATACCTCCTGTAATTAACATCACAACATTTATAATAACACCAATTACGCCTAAACCAATTGCAACATAAGCTAATAATTTAGAATTCTTAGCTGCTTGTTCAGCACCTGTATAATCGCCAATATTGTGTTTTGTATTCACTTGATTTGCAAAAACAATTGCAATAATACCCACAATAGTACCGATGCAACAAGGAGAACAAAGCCCTAAAACAGTACCAATGATTGCTAAAACAAGGTTGTTTTCTGGTTTTGGTTTAATTTCTTCAAAAGAAGATTGTTGTGGTTGATTAAAATCTTGAGTAGATTGGTTAGAATAATCCATAATTAGAGTGTTTTTAGTTTCGAATAAAAATAGAAAAAATAATGTATAAATCAAGTGTTTATAAAATATTTAATATTCTATTGAAATAACATTCGATATAAATCTTCAACTTTAGATATTCTAACGATTCGAATTCCAAAATCTGTATCTTTTATTTTATTGTATTTTGAAACAAAAATTGCATCAAAACCTAATTTTTCAGCTTCGGTAATGCGTTGTTCAACACGATTTACAGCTCTTATTTCTCCACTCAACCCAACCTCTCCAGCAAAACAACAATTATCAGGAACAGCAGAATCTTCGCTTGACGAAAGAATTGCCGCAATAACAGCTAAATCAATTGCAGGATCATCCACTCGAATTCCGCCTGTAATATTCAAGAAAACATCTTTCATATTCAGTCTGAACCCAGCACGTTTTTCTAAAACTGCCAACAACATATTCAATCGTTTGGCATCAAAACCAGTAGCAGTACGTTGTGGAGTTCCATAAACAGCAGTAGAAACTAAAGCTTGAATTTCAATCAACATCGGGCGAACACCTTCCAAAGTTGCTGCAATTGCATTTCCGCTTAGTAATTCATCTTTTTTGGTAATTAATACTTCTGACGGATTTGTGACTTCACGCAAACCAGCTCCTTGCATTTCATAAATTCCGATTTCTGCAGTCGAGCCAAAACGGTTTTTGTTTGCACGTAAAATTCGGTAAATATGGTTGCGATCGCCTTCAAATTGCAACACAACATCTACCATATGTTCCAAAATTTTTGGTCCAGCAATTACACCTTCTTTCGTAATATGACCAATTAAAATAATCGGTGTGTTGGTTTCTTTTGCGTATTGAATCAGCTCAAAAGTTGTTTCTCGAATTTGCGAAATACTTCCTGGAGATGATTCTACATAAGTGGTTTGAAGCGTTTGTACAGAATCGACAACAATCAGTTGAGGTTGAATTTCTTTGGCATGCGCAAATATTTTTTGCGTATTAGTTTCGGGTAAAATAAAACATTGATCCGATTCAATTCCGATTCGTTCGGCACGAAGTTTTACTTGCGAAACAGATTCTTCTCCAGATACATATAAGATTTTAATCGTATCTAACTTTAAGGCAACTTGCAACATCAATGTCGATTTTCCAACACCAGGTTCTCCACCAACCAAAATCACTGATCCAGGAACAATTCCGCCTCCTAAAACCCTATCTAATTCTTGGTTTTTCGTTGAAATTCTTATTTCTCCTAATGGATTTATTTCGCGAATATTCAGGGCAAAAGTTTTTTCTTTTTTGTCCGATTTATCTTTCCACGATTTTTTTTCGTCGCCTTTGTCTACAATTTCTTCAACAATGGTATTCCATTCGCCACAACTTTTGCATTGTCCCATCCATTGCGCGGTTTGCGTGCCACAGTTTTGGCAGAAATATGTAGTTTTTGTTTTAGCCATAGTTTCAAATTTAGACAAAAATAATGTTTTATCGCGACAAGATATGGAGTTATAAGTGTGAAAAATTTTAATACAACAACTAAAAAACGTTAATAATAATTTACTTTTTTAACAAATTATCAACTTTAGATAAAGTTGAGTTAAATATTGATTTTCAATCATTTTCTCGATTATTTTTAATCATGTTTTAAAATGCCAATGAAAAGAACTTTACTTCTTAGCTTTTTTTATATTTTTTGTATTTCTGTCTATGCACAATCGACTTTAATTTCGGGAAAAATTATGGTGGATAATGCGGATGAAATCGTTAATCTAGATGATTTTGTAATCGAAAATCTAACATCAAACGCACGAACAAAATCAAATGAAAAAGGTCTTTTTTCGATTCGAGTTCAGCCAAATGATGTTTTACTTTTTAAACAAATTGGGATCGAAGAACGTCAACTTAAAGTCTCCGAATCAATGATTAGAAAAGGTTTTATTGAAGTTCATGTAAATGTTGAAGTGATAGAATTATCTGAAACAAAAATAAAACCACTAAAAAAGGATTGGAAAGAAAACATTAGTAAAGAAGAAACGCAAAGTGAAAAAATCAATAAAAGTTTAGGCATTAATGAGGATTTTAAAAATGATATGATAAAATACGCTAAGACAGTTGATTATCTTAGGGTATTTGGTGTCGCGATTCGGTACGAGAATGTTATGGCTTTATTAGATCAAGTCTCGGATAAGGATGTACAACGATATAAATATTTCCTAAAAAAGAAGAATGTTGATAAATATGATAAAATCTTCCTGCTCAAAGATTATTTTACCGAATATTATTTTGAGCATGATTTGAAAATTCCGAAAGGAAATATTCTTGATTTTATTCATTATTGCTTTGTTGAGTTTAAGTTAGAACCACTTTTAAAAGCAAATAATTACGATCAAATTACTTTGATTTTCGAAGAACAATCACCAAATTATCTTTCAATTATCAATCAAAAACCAATCGAACATGAGTAGAATTTTATTCTTTTTATTAATCATTTCATCAAGTTATCTTCAAGCACAAAGCACTTTAATTACGGGAAAAATTATTGTGGATGATGCAGAAGAAGTTATTGATTTGGAAGGAACTTCGATTGAAAATTTAACGACAAAAGCTAAAACAAAAGCAAATAATGTTGGTTTATTTTCGATCAATGTGAATTTGAATGATGAATTGTTAATCAAACATACGGGAATTGAAGAAAGAAGATTGAAAATTTCGGAAAGCATGATTAAGAAAGGTTTTGTGACGATTCACGTAAATATTGAAGTGATTGAATTGAAAGAAGCAAATATCTCGAAATTGGATAAAAATTCGCTCAAAAATTTGGGAAAAGAAAAATCATTTCAAGAAAAATTGAATGATGAAGCGGGTTTTACTTCTCTAGAATTTAAAGCGGAACTGAATCTTAAACATGATGAGGAAAGAGTGAATAGAACGATTAAACAAGTTGGTGGAGTTAATTTGCTTGGGTTGTTAAATGTGTTCAAAAGTCCAAAAAAGCGAATGAAAAATCCAGTTCTGATAAAAGTTGTGAAAGAAGATCAATTGTCGGCGTTGCATAAATTTTTTACGACTTATTATTTTGTGAATGATTTGAAAATTCCAGAAGGAAAAATAAACGAGTTTTTGGATTATTGTTATTCAAATTTTGATTTTCCGAAATTGTTACGAGATAATAATTTTGATGAAATTCTTTTTGTAATTGAAGAACAAGCGCCGATTTATTTAGCAAAAATGAAGAAAAATGAGTAGAATAAAATACATTATATTATTGAATTTGTTGAGCGTTTTTACATTTGCGCAGACGACTTTGATTACCGGAAAAGTGGTGATTGATGATGGAGTTGCTGGGCAAGATGCGGTTGACAATATTTTGGTGACAAACGAATCGACGAATGCGAAAGCGTTTACAAATGCGAACGGAATGTTTTCGATTAAGGCGTCTGTTGGAGATGAATTGATTTTTACGCACGACTTTTATATCGAACGAAAAATCAAAATTACATTGGATATTTTAGCAAAAGGAATGTTGACGATTCATTTGAATATTGAAACGATTGAACTTGCTGAAGCGCGAATTAATACGTTAGACAGGAACTTTAAGAACAATATCAAGCTCAAATATGACCAAGTTGATGAAATGTACAAACAGTTGAATTTGGGAATTGATCCGAATTTGCGCTTCAGAAAAATCGATCCTAATGCGACATCAAATATTGGAAGTTTTGGATTATTGAATCCTGCGGCTTGGATTACTGCGATTTCAGGCCAACGTAAGCGAGAAAAAAATCAATACGAATATTTCAAAAAAGAAGATAGAATCAAAGATTTGGAGAATTATTTTACATCAAATTATTTCATCGAAACGTTGAATATTCCAGAAAATAAAGTCAGTGAATATGTAAAGTATTGTTATATTAATTTTGAATTAGATAAATTGGTCACAGCAAATAATTACGACAAAATTACTCAGATTCTAGAGGAACAAGCGCCGATTTATTTGTCAAAAATCCAAAAGAATGAATAAAATTTTATACGTTATAATTTTCGGTTTGATAAGCACTTTTTCTTTTGCGCAAACAACTTTGATTACTGGAAAAGTGGTGATTGACGATGGCGTTGTTGGACAAGATGCTGTGGATCATATTTTGATTATGAATGAAATGACTAACGCCAGAGTTTTGACAAACGAAAATGGAATGTTCTCGATCAAAGCGTCTGTTGGAGATGAATTGGTGATCACACATGATTTTTATATCGAACGAAAAATAAAAATCACATCGGATATTTTAGTAAAAGGAATGTTGACGATTCACTTGAATATTGAAACGATTGAACTTGCCGAGGCGCGAATTAATACGTTAGACAAAAATTTTAAGAATAACATCAAGTTAGAACATGGAAAAGTTGATGAATTGTATGATAATTTGAACTTGGGTTTTGATCCAAATTTGCGTTTCCGAAAGATAAATCCTAACATGACTTCTACAATTAATAATAATGGATTGTTGGATCCTTCTTTGTGGATAGCATCTATTTCTGGACAAAAGAAAAAAGATAAAAAACAAAACGAATATTTCAAAAAGGTAGATAAAATCAAAGATTTAGAGAATTATTTTACCTCAAATTATTTCATCGAAAGTTTAAATATTCCAGAAAATAAAGTCACCGATTATGTGCGATATTGTTATGCGAATTTTGAATTAGAGAAACTCGTAAAAGAAAACAAATACGATAAAATCACAGAAATTTTAGAGGAACAAGCACCTAAATATTTGGAAATGATAAAGAAATAAAATGTATATTTAATAAAAACTTATTCGCTATGGAATTACTTTTTGTACTGTTAGTCAATCTTATTTTCTTTATAATTATGAAAATATTTTATAAAATAAATCCTTGGGAAATCAATAAAATGGTAAAACTTTGGAATCGTAGCTTTGGAGGTATGTAACTATTGTGTAGAATCTCGACGAATTCGTGCGATTTTGTAAATAGCAATTAGTCCAAAACTAATCATTGATACAACTTGAGCTATATAAAGGATTAATCCAAAATAATCTCCAATTGCTCGTCCTTCGTGCTGATCTCCGCCTTTTGCTAAATAAACTGCCGAAAATGCAATCGACATAATATACGGATAAGCCAAACCGCCCGAAACAGGTAAAATCATTCCCAGAGATCCTGCAATCAATAGGAATAAACCTTCTGGTATTCCAAAATTTTTGGTGTCCGGAAAAGCGAAGAAAACAAGAAAAGTCATTAGGAAATAACAAATCCAAAGTGCGAAAGAATAAAAGATGAATAAACCTCTTTTTTCTAATTTCGAGATTGATTTTATACCTTCCCAAAGTCCAAATAGAAAGGTTTTGATTTTTTCAAAAAACTTTAATTGACTAATTTTTTTCCAGAAAATAGCGATTAATCCAATTCCTAAAACAAGAACTCCAATTGTGATGTAGTATTTTAAGAAAGAAGGTTCTGCTGTTGGTTGATGTGCTTTTTCTTTGTTTCCTAATTCTACAAATTTGATGAATGTTTCATAATTGAAAATAAGTGTTAAACCGAAAAATAATCCCAAAAATAAAACGTCAATTACACGCTCTAAAACTACTGTTCCGAAAGATTTCTCAAACGGGACTTTTTCCATTTTATAGAAACTTGTTGCACGAGCCACTTCGCCACTTCGAGGAATGGTCAAATTCATAAAATATGCAAATGCAATTGCCCAAAAACCAGATGAGGTTTGTGTGTTGTAGCCCATTGGCTTTAGAAGAAGATTCCAACGAGCGGCGCGTATCCAATACGTGAGAATACTGATTGCCATAGATGCAAAAATCCAAAAATAATTGGTTTGTTTTAAAACTTTTGCAACTCGTTCGAAATCAATTTGCTTCACTGTTACCACGACAAAAAATACGGCTAACAATGAAGCAGTGATTAAGAAGAGCGATTGTTTGATCTTACTCTTCATATAAATTGTTGAAAATTAATTTCTTAATCTAAACGATTGTTCTCGTTAGGGAAAACAATTGTTGGTTCGTATGTTTTGGCTTCCTCAAACTCCATCATCGCATACGTAATGATGATAACTGTGTCACCAACTTGTACTTTACGCGCTGCAGGTCCATTCAGACAGATTTCGCCACTTCCACGTTTACCTTTTATAATATAAGTTTCAAATCGTTCGCCATTCTCTTGTACCACGATTTGTACTTTCTGACCCACAACCATATTGGCAGCATCTATCAAATCTTCGTCGATTGTAATACTTCCGATGTAGTTTAATTTTGCGTCTGTTACCTTAACTCTATGTATCTTAGAGTGAAAAACTTCTACCATCATAATCTTGCAAAGTTACACTGAACTTATAAATTTCAAAACCTGTTTCAATATTTTTCTATTGATTTGAGAAATTTATTATATTTAATTAAAACTGAATATTATCGATTAAACGTACATCACCTGCATAGGCAACGACAAATCCACGAATATTATAGGCCTCAGAAAAATGTTCGATAGACAACAAGGTTTCTTCATCTGTTATTTCAAAATATTCTAATTCGAAGGGTGAATTTTTGAATTCATTTTCGACGAAAGCTTTTACTTCAGCAACATCTTTTCCTTCATTTTTTAGCGTTACAGCTTGCGATAAAATTGAATAAATTTGAGGGGCATCCGAAGTTTGTTGCGTTGATAAACGTGCATTTCTTGAACTAAATGCTAAACCAGAATCTGCTCTGTGAATTGGCATAGGAACAATTTCAACATCTAAATTCTCTTGTTTTACCATTTCTTGAATGATACGAATTTGCTGAAAATCTTTTTCTCCAAAATATGCTCTTGTTGGTTGAACTGCTTTGAATAATTTGCAAACAATTGTAGCTACTCCATCAAAATGTCCAGGGCGAGAAGTGCCTTCCATCACTTGGTCTATTGTACCAAAATCGTAATGTTTTGCACCTTCATTTGTTTCATATAAATCTTCAACAGTAGGCATATAGACAAAATCACAGCCATTTTTCATTAACAATTCTTTATCATTTTCCTCAGTTCGAGGATATTTTGCTAAATCTTCTGCATTATTAAATTGTGTCGGATTGACAAAAATGCTGACGATTGTGTAGTCGTTTTGAGCTTTAGAAGCTTTGACCAAAGACATGTGACCTTCGTGTAAAGCGCCCATTGTAGGGATAAAGCCAATGGTTTTGTTTTGGTTTTTTAACTCGACGATTGCGGGAGTTAATTTTTCCTTTTCGTTAAATATAACCATAACACTGATTTGTTAAAAAAAAACTAATATCTCGCAAAGCTACTATAAGCAAATAATATATCAACATTTTTTTGTAAATTTGTGCCTTATTATTCATTAGGAAAAGAGAGTAGAAATTATGGAAGGAAAGCGCATATTGTATGTAACAACAGAAATGGTACCTTACTTTCCTGAAAATCCGATGTCTTCACAAGCATTAGATTTGCCAAAAATCATGCAAAGTAGTGGCGCAGATGTAAGAATCTTTATGCCAAGATTTGGAGCAATTAACGAAAGAAGACACCAATTACACGAAGTAATACGACTTTCAGGTATGAACATGATTATTAATGATTTGGATCAACCATTAATCATTAAAGTCGCTTCTGTTCCAGGAGAAAGACTACAAGTGTATTTTATTGATAACGAAGAATATTTCAAACGTAAAGAAGTTTATGGAGAAGATAATGGATTATTTTCTGATAACGACGAGCGTTCTATTTTCTTCGCAAAAGGAGTTTTAGAGACAGTAAAAAAATTAAACTGGAAACCAGATGTTGTTCACGTAATGGGTTGGATGTCTAGTTTAGTACCATTGTATCTAAAAAAATATTATTCTGACGATCCTTTCTTTCAAGATGCAAAAGTTGTTGTTTCTTTATTTGACAACGGATTTGAAGGAGAATTAGATAACGAATTAGTTAAAAAATTAGCTTTTGATAAAGTAGAAGCTGATGTACAAACATATTTAGAAAAACCTACACATTTGGGTATGATTCAAGCTTCTTTACAATATGCTGATGCAGTTGCGAAAGGAGAAGAGATGATTCCAGAAGATGTGAAAAACTATATCAACCAACAAAATATTCCTCTATTAGACTATTGTTCTAAAGAGCAAGCAAAAGAAGTTTACAACAACTTCTATATTGAGGAAGTAATGAACTCTAATTAAAATCTGTTTAGATTAATGAAAAAATTTTTGAATGTCCTTTCTGTGTCTGTTGCAATGATGATTGGAATGGGAGCAATTGTTTCGTGTGAGAATGAAACACTAGGATTAGATAACAATGTGATTGGAGGTGAGGCAGAAGGAAATGTAAAATCCTTAGATGTTATTGCTTTTAATGCCAATTTTGATACGCTTCGTACAGATAAGTTTGTACTTCAAAATGGAGCTTTTGGTGTGTACAACGAACCAATTTTTGGTTCTACGTCTTCTAAGTTTTATACACAAATTAGACCTTCGTCTTCAAATGCTGGTGATCAGGATTTTGGAACTGAACCTAAAGTAGATTCTGTGAATTTGGTAATTCCAGTTTATTACAGTACAACTAAAGATCCAATTTCTAAAGATACGATCAATCTTTCTAAACCAGGAGAGAAACCAAAAGATACAGATACAATCCAAATTACAACAAAGTATGCAGTAGACTCTTTGTATGGGAATAAGGATTTAACAATGACGTTGAAAATTAAAGACATTAATACAGTTTTATATAAAGACACAAAATATTTTTCAACATTAAGTGGACTTGAATCTCCAATTTCTGTTAATTCAAGAGTAATCGGAAAAGCAACAATTGGAAAAACAGTAACAGGAAAAGTTGTTAAACAGAAAACTGGAACTTCTAATATTTCTGAAGTTGTTCCTGGTTACAAAGTTTCTTTAGATCCAGATTATTTTGACGAAAAAATTATTAAAAATGCAAAAACAGGATTACTTTCTGATTACGCAACATTTATTCGTGAAAATATCAAAGGTTTAGAGTTTTCTGTTGAAGAATCAAATGGATTTATTGTCAATTTTAATCCAAATAAAATTGACTTGAAGATGTATTATTCATATAAAAATCCGACAGCAAAAACAAGTTCAGACACAAATTATAAAGAACGTTTGAGTGCTACTTATGCTTTTGATATGACAAATCAGTGGAATTCTGGTACTGCAAATAATGCCAATATTATTGCTTCTCAAATTGTGAATAATGCAGTAGGTTCTACTTATTCTACAATCAAACCCGATGAAGTGAATGGTGACGCGAGATTGTATTTAAGCGGAATGAGTGGAAATTATGCAAAATTAAAATTCAATCAAACGCAATTAGATGAATTAAAATCTGAGATGACAAAAAGTAATATTGTGATTCTTGGAGCAAAATTAAAATTCTATATTGATGGTTCAACTAGTTTTCCAAAACCGCCTTATTTAGTAGCTTGGAATAACTACAAAAAAGATGATAAAGTTATAAATGAATTGTATGCAGACGTTTTAGAATTCTATAATTCATACCCTACATCAGTTCACTTTAATCCTATTGTAAAAGGAGATACGGATTATTATACAATTGATATCACGAAACATCTAAAAAGCATGTTAGAGAAAGGAAATGAGTTTAAAGATCAAACGATGTTTATTACAATAGGTAATTTTATAACATCTGTTAGCGATGCAACTACGATTAATAGTACAAATCCTTATCAAAATGATAGAGCTTATAATCCATACAGAATTGTTTTACATGGAAATAATTCGGAAGTAGCGGATAAAAAGCTGAAATTATTGGTATATTACTCTCAAAAATAGGGCGTATTATATTTAACGAATTTAACTAAAATACTATAAAATATTATGTGTGGAATTGTAGGATATATTGGACATCGCGAAGCGTACCCAATTATTATTAATGGACTAAAAAGACTAGAATATCGTGGATATGATAGTGCAGGTTTAGTTCTTTCTACTGGTACCGATTTTGAATTGGTAAAAACAAAAGGAAAAGTTTCAGATTTAGAAGATAAATCAGCAAATTTAGATAAAACACCTCATTTAGGAATTGGGCATACACGTTGGGCAACACATGGTGTTCCAAATGATGTAAACTCTCATCCTCATATGTCTAATAATGGACGTTTGGTATTGGTTCATAACGGAATTATTGAAAATTATGAATCAATCAAACAATTATTAAAAGACAAAGGGTACGTTTTTCATAGTGATACGGATACAGAAGTTTTAGTAAACTTTATTCAATTATTTCAAGAAGAACAAAACTTAAATTTAACTGATGCAGTTCGTTTAGCTTTGAATGAAGTGATTGGAGCATATGCGATTGCAGTTTTAGATAAAGAAGAAGCAAATACAATTGTTGTAGGACGTTTAGGTTCTCCATTGGCAATTGGTATTGGAGAAAACGAATTTTTTGTAGCTTCTGATGCTTCTCCGTTTATTGAGTTTACAAAAGATGCGGTTTATTTAGAAGATGGAGATATGGCAACAATTACTTTAGACAAAGAAGTAGATGTACGTACAATCCAAAATAACGAAGCAGTTTCTTTAGATGTTCAAGAGTTACAATTAAATATCGAAGCGATTGAAAAAGGTGGTTACGAGCATTTCATGTTAAAAGAAATCAACGAACAACCTCGTTCTATTCGTGATACAATGCGTGGACGTTTATTAGTAGACGAAGGCGTTATTAAAATGGCTGGTATTTGGGATCATCAAGAAAAATTCTTGAATGCAAAACGTATCATCATTGTTGCATGTGGAACTTCTTACCACGCAGGTTTGGTTGCAGAATACATGATCGAAGATTTCGCTCGTATTCCTGTAGAAGTAGAATATGCATCAGAGTTCCGTTACCGCAATCCAATCATCAATAAACACGATGTCGTGATTGCAATTTCTCAATCTGGAGAAACAGCAGATACATTGGCAGCTCTTAAATTAGCGAAAGAAAATGGAGCATTTATCTTTGGAATTAACAATGTTGTAGGTTCTTCTATTGCTCGTATTACAGATGCTGGTGCTTATACGCATGCAGGACCAGAAATTGGTGTTGCATCAACAAAAGCATTTACAGCTCAGTTAACAATTTTAGCGTTGATTGCTTTAAAATTAGGTAAACAAAATGGTGAATTATCAACAGAGAAATTTACATTGTTAACACGAGAATTAGAGCGTATTCCAGATTTAGTTCAACAAATTTTAGACAACTGTGAAGGGGTTATTGATCAAATCGCAGAAAAATACAAAGACAACAGAAATGCAATTTATTTAGGACGTGGATACAACTATCCATCGGCTTTAGAAGGCGCATTAAAATTGAAAGAAATTTCATATATCCATGCAGAAGGTTATCCAGCAGCAGAAATGAAGCACGGACCAATTGCCTTATTGGACGAAAATATGCCAGTTATTGTTATTGCAACGAAAAAAGGTTATTACGAGAAAGTAGTTTCTAATATTCAAGAAATTAAATCACGTAGTGCTAAAGTAATTGCAATTGTTAACGATGGTGATGATCAAGTAACTGCTATGGCAGATGATTACGTAGTAATTCCAGAAACAGCAGAAGAATTCTCTCCAATCCTAACAGCTATTCCATTACAATTATTATCGTACTGGATTGCCGTTAAATTAGGTAAGAATGTAGATCAGCCTCGTAATTTGGCAAAATCTGTTACTGTAGAGTAAAAAATTATTACAGCGTTTATATATTTAAGGGATGATGTTTTAAAATCATCCCTTTTTCATTTTATAAGTTTAATTTAATTATTAATTTCACCAAAAATAACATCATGTTTACAGGAATCGTAGAAGGAGTAGGAAAGCTTATTAAAGCGGAAAAAGATCAATCTAATTTACATTTATGGATTGAAGCTGATTTTTGTGATGAATTAAAAATTGATCAAAGTGTTGCACATAATGGAGTTTGTTTAACAGTTGTTGATTTCAAAGATGGACTTTACAAAGTCACTGCTATAGAGGAAACCTTACAAAAAACAAATTTTAACACTTTAAAAGAAGGTGATTTGATCAATTTAGAACGATGTTTGCAATACAATGGTCGTATCGATGGTCACATTGTGCAAGGACATGTAGATCAAACCGGAAAAATTGTTTCGATAGAAAACCAAAATGGTAGCTTTTTTGTTACAGTAGAATATGATGAAGCATCGTCTGGAAATGTTACAGTAGAAAAAGGTTCGATTTGTCTTAACGGAATTAGTTTAACAGTTGTTGACAGTAAAGTAGGGCAGTTTTCGGTTGCAATTATTCCATATACTTGGGAGTTTACAAACCTTAATCAAGTGAAAGTTGGCGATACAATGAATTTAGAATTTGATATCTTAGGAAAATACGTCAAAAGATTATTCCAACAATAAAAATGATTAGAAAAAAAAATAACCTATCGCTACCCGTTCGTATTATCATTTATATGGTATCGATTTTGTTATTTACAGCAGGCGCTATTTTGCTGATTACTGCTAATCATTTCAATCAACAAACTAAACAATACCACGAAGATATTCTCAAACGAAAAGTTAGAGCGGTAGAGTCTGCAATAGATTATGAAATGGATAATTATCCTGGAATTGCAACCCAAGATAATATTCATGCAATTTTAGAAGATAGTTTTCTTCGCATTGGAGATATCAATAAAACCGATATTGTAATTTATGATTTACGTGGTAATAAAATTTTAACCACACAGCCCGTTTCGACGACTTACAATGTTTTACCTCAGAAAATATTAGATAAACTGCAAAAGTCAAATGATTTTATCGTAACGAATAAAGATACAGCTGACGATAACAATGTTTATTCGTCTTATAGTCATATCAAAAATTATTACAACGAAAACATTGCTGTTCTCTGTCTACCTTATCAATCTAACCAAGATTTTTTACAACAAGACATGTTTACATTAATTGGTAGTTACGGATTGGCTTTTGGTGTTATTCTTTTGTTCGGAACGTTGGCGGTTTATTTTGTTACAAAACGTACGCTGAATAAACTTTGGTCATTTGCAGATCGTATTCGCGAAACAGAAGTTATTGCGAACAATATGCCTATTCGTTATGATGGTAATGATGAAATAAAAGTTTTGGTAGATTCTTACAATGATATGTTGAACCGATTGCGGGAACAATCAGATTTATTAGCTAAGCAAGAACGTGAAGAAGCATGGCGAGATTTTGCAAAACAAGTTGCGCATGAAGTCAAGAATCCATTAACACCAATGCGATTAATGATTCAGAATTATATGCGAAAATTTGATGTAAATGATCCAAATCTTGAAGAAAAGACGATGCGAACAACTAATATTTTATTGCAACAAATTGATACCATCTCTGCGATTGCTGAAGCTTTTTCAGATTTTGCTAAAATGCCTTCTCGTAAAGATGCAAAAATTGATGTGGTGGACGTCATAAAAAATGCGCTATATGTTTTTCCATTGGAGTTTATCGAATTTAATTATTCTCCCAACATCATCATGATGACTTTTGATAAACAATATTTGAATCGAATTATCACCAATATTACAAAGAATGCGTTTCAATCTATTCCGAAATCTCGTATTGCGAAAGTTAAAGTAGATGTGTTTTTAGTGGATGGTTTTTTGCATATAACCATTCAAGATAACGGGAATGGAATTCCTGTCGAATCACAAGATTCTATTTTTGTTCCAAAGTTTACAACAAAGAATAGTGGAATGGGAATTGGTTTGCCAATGGTGAAAAAAATTATTGACGATTACGATGGAACAATTCGTTTCGAAACTGAAATTTCTGTTGGTACAACATTCTACATTTTGATTCCTTGCAATGAATAGAAAACCTTTTCGATTCAAACAATTCGAAATTTTTCAAGACAAAACCGCAATGAAAGTAGGCACAGATGGTGTTTTACTTGGTGCATGGGCTACTTTAAAAAGTGGAAATACTATTTTAGATATTGGTACAGGAACTGGATTACTTTCGTTGATGTTAGCGCAACGTTTTCCTCTTGTTACGATTGATGCAATAGAAATTGATAACGATGCTTTTTTACAAGCAAAAGAAAATTTCGATAATACACCTTTTTCAGATCGATTAACCATTTTTAATTCATCGCTTCAAGATTATTCAACCAATAAAAAATATGATTTGATTGTCAGTAATCCACCTTTTTTTGTGGTGAATGATACGGTTGATTTTGACGCGCGTAAACAAGCACGGCAGCAAGAAACATTGACTTTTGAAGAATTAATCAAAAAAACTGCTGAATTACTACACAAAGACGGTTTAGCGAGTTTTATTATACCTTACGATCAAATGGGTAGTTTTAGTGAAATAGCTATTCAAAACGCTTTAAAACTATCTAGAGTCGTTTATATCAAAGGGAATTCGACAACGGTTACAAAACGTGTGTTGTTAGAATTTAGTTTTCATGACAAGAAATGCCTTGAAAATGAGTTAATCATCGAAGTCGAACGTCATCAATATACCGAAGATTACATTAATTTAACAAAAGAATTTTATTTGAAAATGTAATATGAATGCTTATCAACAATATCAAAATACTTTTTGTTCAGAAGAAATAAAATCAGTAGTAAAATTAATAAATCAGATTAATTTTAAGGATTTAGGAATTAATGAATATAATATAGATTATATCGAAAATATGCAACCTACGTTATTTTATTACTTTCAAATGTTTGATTATTCTTTGCAAAAACTGATCAATTTTGCACCTATTAAAGGTGAATACATTGTTGACTTTGGTGGTGGTCATGGTTTTTTAAGTCTGTATTTAAAACAAAAAGGATTTAAAGTGATTTATTGCGATTTTAATCCGAGTTCTGTTTCAACAATTCAGAAAATAAGTCAAAAAATAGGTTTTGGTCCCGATTATTATATTGAAGGATCTTATCAAGAATTGTTACAATTTATCAAGGATAGAAATATCAAAGTAGATTATTTGATTTCGACAGATACAATAGAACATATTCATGATTTGGATGAAATGTTTAATTATTTCAGTCAGCTTAATTCTTCAATAAAAATGTTATTTACAACAGCTTCTAATCCTAAAAATTTCATTAAAGCGAAAAGATTAAGAAAATTAATGGAGAAAGATGAAATTGAAGAGTACTGTCCAAAGAGAAAGGAATATCTAAAGAAAATAGGTCCAGAATTAACAGAAAAGGAATTAGAATTATTAGCAACTAAATCTCGTGGTTTGCGTTATGTGGACTTGATTGATTTTTTGGAATATTACCGACAAAACCAAGCTGTGATGCAGGTTGATGTTGATCAATATAATTGTTGTGAACCCGATTTTGGTAGTTGGATGGAACGTATATTACCATTGTCTGATTACCATCAATTGGCAAAAAAATATAATTTTAGCTGTACGATAGAAAACGGTTTTTATTGCGATGTTGATAAAAAAGGCTTTAAGAAAAAAGTGGTTTCTTTAGTTAATTTCAGCGCTTTAAAAACGAGTCAATTAGGGTTGATTTTATCTCCGTTTATAACATTAAAGTTTGCTCCAAAATAAAATTCTGGATTACAATTGCAATCCAGAATTTATATGATTTAATTTTAATCTTAAATTGTTGGCCCTCCAGCTAATAAATCAGCAGTTGCAAATTCTTCGAATTTCTTGAAGTTCGCTTTGAATTTATCTGCTAATTCTTTCGCATTTGCTTCGTATGCTGCTGTAGAATCAAAAGAAGTCGCTGGACTTAATTTTTCTGAAGCAACACCTTCGATTGCAACTGGAACTTCAAATCCGAAATAAGGATCTTTTTTGAATTCTACGTTGTTTAAATCTCCGTTCAAAGCTGCATTGATAACTGCACGTGTATCTTTTAACGACATACGTTCTTTTTTACCATTCCAACCTGTGTTGATTAACCAAACATTTACACCAGTTTTCTCAACTTTATCGCTCAACATTTCAGCATATTTAGTTGGGTGTAACGGCATGAATGGTGCACCAAAACATGTAGAAAATGTAGTTTGAGGCTCTGTAACACCAGCTTCTGTACCAGCAACTTTAGATGTATATCCTGAGATAAATAAGTAAGCCGCTTGATCTGGGTTTAATTTTGCAATTGGAGGGAAAACTCCGTAAGCATCAAACGATAAGAAGAAAATATTTTTAGGATTCTTTCCTACAGAAGGAACTGCAATATTTTCGATATAATCAATTGGATAAGAAACACGTGTATTTTCTGTGATAGATGTATCTGTAAAATCAACCTCGTTAGTACCTGGAATTAATTTACAATTTTCTAATAAAGCTCCGTCTTTGATTGCTGCAAAAATTTCTGGCTCACCTTCTGGAGATAAGTTGATAACTTTTGCGTAACAACCACCTTCAAAATTGAAAACTGTATTGTCTTCTGTCCATCCGTGTTCATCATCACCAATTAAACGTCTGTTTTTGTCTGCCGATAAAGTTGTTTTTCCTGTACCAGATAATCCAAAGAACATTGCTGTATCTCCGTTTTCACCTGAGTTAGCAGAACAGTGCATTGGTAAAGTATTTCTAAATACTGGCATGATGAAGTTCAAGGCAGAAAAAATACCCTTTTTCATTTCTCCTGTATAACCAGTTCCTCCGTTTAAAACGATTTTACGTTTAAAATTTAAGATAGAGAAATTGTGTTGTCTTGTACCATCTTCATTAGCATCTGCAACAAAAGTTGGTGCATTGATAATTGTCCATTCAGCATCACCAAAGTTTTTTAATTCTTCTTCTGTTGGACGAATAAACATGTTATAAATAAATAAATTAGCAGCAGGCGTTTCTGTAATTGCTCTAATTTTTGTTTTGTAAGCATCGTCAGCACAAGCAAAAGCATCACGTACATAAATTTCGCGGTTGCTTAAATGCTCAACAACTTTATCGTATAAAGCGTCAAATTTATCAGAATCGAAAGGAATATTGATGTTTCCATCCCACCAAATGTTTTCTGCAGTGATTTCGTCTTTAACAATAAAACGATCTTTAGGAGAACGTCCTGTAAATTCTCCGGTTAACATATTTACTGCTCCAGAAGATGTAATTTCTCCTTGTCCTAATTCTATCATTTTCTCTGTAAGCTCTTGAGGAGATAATTGATAGTTAATTTTGGAATTTTTTATTCCGTAAGATGCCAATTCTATGCTCATTTTTGTGATTTTTATAGTATTTTTAAATATTAAAGGTAAAAACTTTGCACAAAGTTACAATAAAAAGAAGCGTGAAAAATTTGACTTATGTCATTCGCTTAAACGTTTTCGTGCATATTTATTTACCATATATTTCCAAGTTCTTATGCGTGCATGTAAAAAAAAACTTGTATTTAATATAAGTTTTATATTTTTGCACTAGTTTACAACAATTAAAATTAGAAAATTATGTCTGACATTACATCAAGAGTGAAAGCGATTATCGTAGATAAATTAGGAGTTGACGAAAGCGAAGTTACGCTAGAAGCAAGTTTCACTAACGATTTAGGAGCTGATTCATTAGACACAGTAGAATTAATCATGGAATTCGAAAAAGAATTTGATATCCAAATTCCAGACGATCAAGCAGAAAAAATTTCAACTGTAGGTCAAGCTGTAACATACATCGAAGACTTAAACAAGTAATAGTTCCTATTTTATGGAATTAAAAAGAGTAGTAGTAACAGGTTTAGGCGCGCTAACACCAATCGGAAATACATACCAAGAATATTGGAATGGATTAGTGAATGGTGTAAGTGGCGCTGCGCCTATTACGCTTTTTGACGCAACTCTTTTTAAGACACAATTTGCTTGTGAGATCAAGAACTTCAATATCGAAGATCATTTTGATCGTAAAGAGGCAAGAAAAATTGACCGTTGTGCCCAATTGGGAATTATTGCAGCTAGAGAAGCAATAAAACACAGTGGAATCTTAGAAGATACAAATGTAAACAAAGAGCGTATCGGCGTTATATGGGGATCTGGAATTGGTGGAATTAAAACTTTTGAAGAAGAAGTTTCGAATTACGCAACAGGAAATGGAACACCACGTTTCAATCCTTTCTTTATCCCTAAGATGATTGCAGATATCACGCCTGGTCATATTTCAATGGAATTTGGTCTTATGGGACCTAATTATACAACTGTTTCGGCATGTGCCTCTTCTACAAACGCAATTATTGATGCTTACATGTTATTAAGACTTGGAAAAGCTGATGCAATTGTTGCAGGAGGGTCAGAAGCTGCGATTACAGCTGCAAGTATTGGAGGTTTCAATGCATTACATGCGTTATCTACACGAAATGATGATCCAAAAACTGCTTCTCGTCCATTCGATAAAGACCGCGATGGTTTTGTAATGGGAGAAGGAGCTGGAAGTATTATTTTAGAAGAATACGAACATGCAATTGCACGTGGAGCTACCATTTATGCAGAATTAGTAGGAACAGGAATGACAGCAGATGCTCACCATATTACAGCACCACATCCAGAAGGATTAGGCGCGCTTAATGTGATGAGAGAAGCTTTATTAGATGCCAATATCAGCGTAGAAGATGTAGATCATATCAATATGCATGGTACATCGACTGGATTAGGAGATATTGCAGAATCTAAAGCAATTCAAAAATTATTTGGAGAACATGCTTATAATATTCAAATCAATTCAACAAAATCTATGACTGGTCACTTATTAGGTGGTGCAGGGATTGTTGAAGCGATTTCGGCTATTGGAGCAATCAATAACAGTATCGTTCCACCAACAATTAATCATTTTACGGATGATGAGAATCTTGATCCTAAAATTGATTATACATTTAACAAAGCAAAAGAGAAAAATGTAGAATATGCATTGAGTAATACTTTTGGTTTCGGTGGTCACAATGCTTGTGTGATATTTAAGAAGTATAAGTAATGTCTTTCTTAAAAAAATTATTTTCTTTTAAAAATCATCGTGATGATTCAAATTCATCTGATCCTTTTTTGAAATTTTTGAAGTCGATTTTGGGTTATACTCCTCGCAATGTTGAGGTTTTTAAAGAAGCATTTACCCACAGATCTGCACAGAAAAAAGATGAAAATGGAAACAGTATAAACTTTGAAAGATTAGAGTTTTTAGGAGATGCATTACTTGGTGCTTCTGCAGCAATGTACTTATACTACAAAGCGCCCGATCAACAAGAAGGTTATTTGACAAAAATGCGTTCTAAAATTGTTTCGCGTAAACAATTGAATGCCGTTTCCAAACAACTTGGCTTGTTAGATTATTTGGATCCAATGAACAATCACAACAATTTAGGTGAAGACGTAAATGGCGATATGTTGGAGGCGTTGGTAGGTGCAATTTATGTTGATGGAGGTATAGCTGCAGTACAAAAATTTATTCAAGTCAAAATTATTGACCCTTATGCGGATTTAGATCGTTTGGAACACACGATTACAAGTCACAAATCGTTGATTTTGGAATGGAGTCAAAAAACGAGAAATACGATAAGATTCAATACATTTGAGGAGCAAAACGCAGAAGATTTGCAGGTTTTTGTGTCAGTAATCCGTCTCAATGATAAAGTTATCTCGAAAGGGAGAGGAACTTCTAAAAAGAAAGCGGAGGAAAGTGCAGCAAAACGCGCGTACTATTCGTTACAAAAGAAAATAGAAAAAGTTTAGAAACATGGCAGAATTACTCTTATATGATGATTGGATAGATTTTCATCTCATAGGCGTAAATTCTAGTTTTAACACTTCTATACAATTTATTTTCCATCTCAACTCTACTTTTGATACGCGTTTTGAGCGTATTCACGATTTGGATATTCTGTTAGATGAGCATACTTATTTTTTCGAAACCTATCAATGGTTAGACGAAGCAAATAAAATAGATTATCATATCATTAAAAATACACCAAATCAATCCGATTTTAAAAAAAATGAAGTAGATTTATCCAATCTTTTCAAAGGGAGCGTTATTCTTGTGCCAAATTACAAGGATTGCAACTATGTTGTAAAAATCTCTGGTTGGGAAGATGAACTACAATATCTTCAACTACCATTTGTAGAAAAAGATTTTATAAAAACGATCAAAAAAATAGATATCGATTTGATTAGCAATGCAGATCAATTGGTTTTCTAACAAAATATTGTGCATAAAAAAAGGGAAAAATTATGATTTACGATAGACAATATCTTAAAAAGACAAAAATTGTTGCGACTTTAGGTCCGGCAACCGATAGTCCAGAGATTTTATTAGAAATGATGAGAAAAGGAACAGATGTGTTCCGTATCAACTTTTCGCACGCAGACTATGCGGATGTGAAACGTAAGATTGAAACAATTCATCAATTAAATAACGATCATGGCTACAATACAGCAATTTTAGCGGATTTACAAGGTCCTAAGTTGCGTATTGGAAAAATGGAACACGAAGATTTCGTAATCAATCCAGGAGATATTTTAACTTTCACAAACGAGGATGTTGTAGGAACGAACGAAAAAGTTTTTATGACGTACAAAAAGTTTGCGCAAGATGTGCAAGTGGGAGAAAATATTTTGATTGATGACGGAAAATTAATCTTCAAAGTAATCGAGACAAACGGAACAGATACTGTAAAAGCAGAAACGATTCAAGGAGGTCCGCTACGTTCTAAAAAAGGAGTTAACTTACCAAACACCAATATTTCTTTACCTGCTTTAACAGAAAAAGATAAAGAAGATGCAAAATTCGCAATCGAAAATCGTGTCGATTGGTTTGCATTATCTTTTGTACGTTCTGGACAAGATGTAAAAGATTTATCAGAATTTATCAAAGAACATGGAACAGTAAAAATTCCAATTATTTCTAAAATTGAAAAACCTGAAGCATTAGAAAATATAGATGATATTTTAGAATTTTCGGATGGATTAATGGTTGCTCGTGGAGATTTAGGAGTTGAGGTTCCGTTTGAAATCGTTCCAAAAGCGCAAAAACAATTAATTGACAAAGCGAAATTATCGCGTAAGCCAGTTATTGTTGCAACACAAATGATGGAAACAATGATTTCTAGTTTGACACCAACTCGTGCTGAGGTTTCTGATGTTGCAAATGCAGTTTTTGATGGAGCAGATGCCGTGATGTTATCTGGAGAAACTTCTGTAGGACAATATCCTGTACAAGTTATTGAGAAAATGACGAAGATTCTTCAAACTGTTGAAGATGATGAGCACGTACATGTACCTGAGCACAAACCAAAGATCAAAAACGAACGTTTTGTAACCGATATGGTTTGTTATAATGCAGCTAGAATGGCAGAAGATACAGGAGCGAAAGCAATTGCCACTTTAACATATTCTGGTTATACCGCTTTCCAAATTTCTTCTCATCGTCCAAATTCATTTATTTTGGTTTTCAATCCAAGTAAACGTATTAACCGTATGTTGAATTTGTTATGGGGCGTAAAATCAATTAACTACGATCCAAGAGATACTTCTACCGATCAAACGGTAACGGAGGTCAATATCTTGGCGAAAAATGAAGGTTATGTAGAATATGGTGATTATATCATCAATCTGAATGCAATGCCAGCATTTGAGAAAGGAATTACAAATACATTACGTATTTCGATGATTTAAGAAAATCAATACCAATACTTTAAAGCGTTCAATTTTGAACGCTTTTTTTGTGTTTAAAAGAAAAATCATAATAGCATGCTATGATATAGTAGTTTTTAATAACTTTGCAAGTTCGAATTAGAAGAATTTATGTGTATTTATAACGTGATATTATCTGGAGGAGTAGGAAGTCGTTTATGGCCACTTTCTCGTAAAAGTCATCCAAAACAATATTTACCTTTGTTTAATGAGCAATCATTATTTGAGTTAACGATTCAACGTAATCGTCCAATTGCCGATAAATTAATTGTGATTGGGAATAAAGATAATG
This sequence comes from Empedobacter sp. UBA5528, assembly GCF_002426075.1. NCBI lineage: Bacteria > Pseudomonadati > Bacteroidota > Flavobacteriia > Flavobacteriales > Weeksellaceae > Empedobacter > Empedobacter sp. UBA5528. The sequence continues at coordinate 90,291 of NZ_DINY01000035.1, forward strand.
ACCATTTAAGTCAAGAAGCTTTAGATAAGCTCGATGTAGAATACACGAAAATTGTAGAGGCTGTTCCACGTAATACTGCAGCGGCGATTGCATTTGCAGCTTTAGCAGTTGAGGATGATGATATTCTAATTGTCACACCATCTGATCATTTGATCGAAGATATGGAAGCTTATCAAGACGCGATGAAAAAAGCGATTGCGTTAGCCGAAAAAGATTATATCGTCACATTTGGCGTTCATCCGACTCGTCCAGAAACGGGTTACGGCTATATTGAGCACAAAGGAGATAATGTACTTTCTTTCCGCGAAAAACCCAATCATATTACGGCGCAAGATTTTATCGAGCAAGGAAACTTTTTATGGAATAGTGGAATGTTTTGTTTCAAAGCGAGAGTTTTATTGAAAGAATTAAAGAAATTTGAAAAAGAAATTTATGAAACTTCAAAAATTGCTTGGGCAGATAATATCAATGGGGAGTTGAACGAAGAACTTTCAATGAATATTCCTTCAAACAGTATCGATTATGCCGTAATGGAACGAAGCAAGAAGATAAAAGTAGTTCCAGCAAAATTTGTTTGGAATGATTTAGGTTCTTTCGAATCCTTGTATGATTATTTTGTGATGAACGGCCATTATGTCGATCGTAATGGAAACATGGTGATTGGGACAGATGTTTATACTTCTTTTGTTGGTTTACAAAACACCATTTTTGTGAATACCCCAACCGCGAATTTAATTCTACAAAAAGAATATTCACAGGAAGTAAAGAATGTTTATACACATTTAGAAAAAAGAAATTCTGAATTAATTTAAATACTTAGCACTCGATTTGAGTGCTTTTTTTATGTCATAAAAGCTTAAAATTAATTCAATATAAATCCTTAAATTTGTTGCTCCAACAATATTATTATAAATGACAACAGGAATTACATTCGGTATATTTGACCTTCTTCATGCAGGTCATGTGATGATGCTCGAAGAAGCCAAAAGACAATGCGACTACTTAATTGTAGGGCTTAATACAGATCCTGCAGCAGTAGACCCTTCAAAAAATAGCCCTACACAATCCATCGTAGAATGCTATATACAGTTAGAAGGTTGTCGATATGTCGACGAAATTATTCCTTACGAAACCGAACAAGATTTGTTTGATATGTTAAGTGCTTTACCAGTAAATATTAGAATTATAGGGGAAGAATACCGAAATATCGACTTTACGGGAAAACAATATTGTTTAGATAATCATATTCAAATTTACTACAACAAACGTACTCATCGTTTTTCTAGTTCTGGACTGAGAAAAGTAGTTGCGACTTCTGAAAAGGAGAAATAATGAAAACAGTATTCATAACTGGCGTAGCTGGTTTCATAGGTTATCATTTAGCTGAAAAACTAATCGGAAAAAATATTCAAGTTGTTGGAATTGATAACATTAACGATTATTATGACATTCAGTTAAAATATGATCGATTAAAAGAATTAGGAATCGATCAAGAATTTGCTTCAAATTTTGATCAAAAAGTCATTTCTTCTAAACATGAAGAAAAAATGATTTTTTATCGTATGAATTTAGAAGACAAAGAAACTTTGTCAGATTTATTTCAGCACTATTCTTTTGATGCTGTAATCAATTTAGCAGCGCAAGCCGGAGTTCGTTATAGTATCGAAAATCCAGATGCTTATGGACAAAGTAATTTGGTTGGTTTTCTAAATATTTTAGAATGTTGCCGAAATTATAACGTCAAAAAATTACTGTACGCAAGTAGTTCAAGTATTTACGGAAACTCTTCAGATGTTCCTTTTTCAACAAATCAAAATGTTGATCATCCTATTAGTTTATATGCTGCAACCAAAAAAGCAAACGAGCTAATGGCGCATGCGTATAGCCATTTGTACGATTTCCAAACGATAGGTTTACGCTTTTTTACGGTTTATGGACCGTGGGGACGACCAGATATGGCGATGTTTTTGTTTACAGATGCCATTTTGAATCATCAACCCTTAAAAGTATTTAATCACGGCGATTTGTCACGAGATTTTACGTACATTGATGATATTATTCAAGGAATTGATAAAATACTTGAAGATAAAAATACAAACGAAAAATACCAATTATACAATATAGGAAATAGTAAGCCAGTTCAGCTGATGGATTTTATCAAAGAAATTGAAAAATCGACAGGCGAAAAAGCTATTTTAGAAATGTATCCGATGCAAGCAGGAGATGTCAATCAAACATGGGCCGATGTCCAAGATTTGAAAGATAAATTTGGTTATAATCCTAATTATCCGGTTGACAAAGGAGTGTATAACTTTGTACAATGGTACAGAAAATATTATAATAAATGAATCAACAACATAAAATAGCAGTAATTGGCTTAGGGTACGTAGGTTTACCATTAGCTCGATTATTTGCAACAAAGTACCCTGTTGTCGGGTTTGATATCAATCAGAAACGTATTGCTGAATTAAATAATGGAGTAGATTCAACTTTAGAAGTTGAGAATAATGTTTTACAAAATGTTTTAGTTAAACAAAATCCTTTTATTCAAGTAGAAAATGGATTGTTTTGTTCATCAGATATAACGGATATTGAAGATGCGACAATTTATGTGGTAACCGTTCCTACGCCAGTGGACAAAAATAATCGACCAGACTTGACTCCTTTGAAAAAAGCTTCGGAAACGGTAGGTAAAGTGTTGAAACCAAATGATATTGTTATTTATGAATCTACAGTTTATCCAGGTGTTACAGAAGAAGAATGTATTCCAGTATTGGAACATTCTTCGGGATTGAAGTTTAACCAAGATTTTTATGCGGGATATTCACCAGAGCGAATTAATCCAGGCGATAAAAAACACACGGTTGAGAAAATCTTAAAAGTAACATCAGGTTCAACGCCAGAAATTGGAAAAATTGTTGATGATTTATATAAATCAGTAATTGTTGCTGGGACTCATTTAGCACCTACAATCAAGGTTGCAGAAGCATCAAAAGTGATCGAAAATTCGCAGCGTGATATCAATATTGCATTTATCAATGAATTATCGAAGATTTTTTCGCTAATGGATATTGATACAAACGATGTTTTGGAAGCTGCTGGAACAAAATGGAATTTTTTACCATTCAAACCAGGTTTGGTTGGAGGACATTGTATTGGTGTTGATCCATTTTATTTGGCTCAAAAAGCACAAGAAATTGGTTATTATTCTGAATTGATATTAGCTGCAAGACGATTGAATGACTCGATGGGAGCGTTTGTGGCTTCTCAGGTTGTTAAATTGTTAATAAATAACGATATCAAAGTAAAGGGCGCAAAAATTCTCAATTTAGGAATTACCTTTAAAGAAAATTGCCCTGATATTCGTAATTCGAAAGCAATTGATGTGATTCATGCTTTAGAAGAATATGGAATTGAAGTTTCTACTTTTGATCCATGGGCGAATCAAAAAGAGGTTGAAAAAGAATATAAAATAAACATCATGAATGAGTTGTCAAACCAAAGGTATGATGCCATTATATTAACCGTTTCACACGACGAATTTTTAAATCTTCAGTTAACTGATTATTTAAAAGAAAATGGTGTGATTTATGATGTAAAAGGGGCTTTGCCAAAAGAAGAAGTTGATAAACGACTATAAAATACTATGAAAACTATTTTAATTACAGGTGGAGCTGGATTTATCGGTTCTCACGTTGTAAGAGAATTTGTCTTAAANNTATGCAGGAAATTTAGAAAATTTAAAAGATATTCAAAATCAGCCTAATTATACATTTGTAAAGGCAGATATTACGGATGCGAAACATATTTTAGAGATTTTTGAACAGTATCAACCAGATGGGGTGATTCATTTAGCTGCCGAATCTCATGTAGACCGTTCGATTACAAATCCATTAGAGTTTGTGATGACGAATGTGATTGGTACGGTTAATCTTTTGAATGCTGCAAAAACGATTTGGAACAATAATTTCGAAG